>JAOACN010000024.1 GCA_026417815.1 Chloroflexaceae bacterium
ACCCAGAGTTGCCCGGTGTCGAAGGCCAGCACCCCGATGCGGTCCTCGGGCTTGAGACTCTCGGTCGCCAGAATGGCGGCCTCCTTGGCCATATCGAACTTGCTGACCCCCACCGAGGCGGTCATGCTCGCCGAGCGGTCCACGATCAGCAGCAGGGCGATCTCGGTGCGCTGGGGGCGTGGCGGCGGCTCCATCGTCACCGGCAGCGTTTCCTCCAGCGGCGTGGCTTTGTAGGCCCCCAGGGTGGAGGAGTTGCGCCCGCCGATCGCCACCAGCCCGCGTCCCTCGCTCCGCACCAGTTCCCGCACGCTGGCCATCTGGTCGAGACTCAGGGCCGCGGCCGGCACATCCACCAGCACCACACCGTCGTAGGCCGCGAGATCAACCAGGCGCGAGGGCATCTCGGCGGGGCGCACCCGGCGGGTCTCCACCCCCTGCCGCCGCAGGGCGTCGCCCAGCAGGGCCGCTTCGTCGTCACTCGTGGCCACGAGCAGCACCTGCGGCGGCGGGTTGACCTGAGCGACGGCCGCGGCGCGGTTGTTGGCCCCGAAGGTGTCGCCCGCGGACGCCTCAAGCTCGGCCCGCAGCCGGACGACGCCCACGGATCCGGCGGTGTGCGAGAAGGAAAAGCCCTCCTCGCCAGGGGTCAGCCCCCCCTCCTCGTCGCCAAGCAGGCCCTCCCCCCCCCACAGGCGCAGGCGCCCGCTCACCGGCCCGCCGGTGGAGCGCACGTTGATTTCGATGGGGTACGCTTCACCCAGACGCAGGGCGCGCGGCACGCGAACGGCCGTAATCGCCACCTCCGGCGCCTCGGCGGGCGCCACGTGGGCCACGTCCACCCGCACGCCGGCCCGCGCCGCCAGGCGGGCCTCAGCCAGCGTGTCTGGCGAGGTGGCGAGACCATCGGAGACCAGGATGACCTGGCCACCGCCGGGCAACAGCGCCCGCGCCGCGCGCAGACCTGCCGCCAGGTCGCTGCCGCCCGGATCGAGGGCCGCAGGCGCCGCACCCTCCTGTTCCCCGGCGCTGACCACGTTCGCGCCGAAATACAGCACCTTCACCCCCGAACCGGCGCTCCGCGCCAGTTCCGCGGCCCGGGTTCGCAGCGCCGCGCGCGCGCCCTCCGAGAGACTGTCCGACTGATCCACCAGCACCACCAGCGCACCCTCGGGGGGCGGGGCCGTTCCAATGAGCGGGTCGGCCAGGGCCAGGATCAGCAGCGTCACGGTCAACAGGCGCAGCCCAAGCGCCGTCGCCGGTACGCGCACACCGTGCCAGCGCCAGAACAGCACAAACGCGGGCAGTGTCAGCAGGAGCCAGAGCAACTGGGGATTACGGAGGATCATCCGCGTTCAGCTTTCGGCAAAGCCCCGTGACCGCCGGGCATGCACATACACCCACTCGCCGAGGATCACGATCAGCGCAAGCGCCACCAGCCACGGCCAGAGCGGTTGCGCGGCTTCGTCACGCTCGCGGCGCGCTGGCGGCGTCGCCACTGCCTCGGGCACGGGCCGCGGCCGCAGATCGGACTCAACGGCCGCCCCGGCATTCACCCCGATCTGCGCGGTGTACAACCGCTGGGCGCCCGCCAGTTCCACCAGAGTGTAGCGACCGGGCTGGTCAAAGGTGACCAGCGCGCGACCTTCCGGGCCAACGGCCACCGACGTTGCCGTACCATCGGGCGCCGTCACCTCCACCGTGGTTGCCCGCGGATCCACCGGCAGGTTCAGCGTCGCCCCGGCCAGCGCCGATCCCGGCGCCGCCGGCGGGAGCAGATCGCGCACGGTGCGTGCCACCAGCAGCGGGAAGGCCAGCCGCGTGGTCAGGTTACCCTGGGAGAGGTCGAAGGCCCAGATGGTGATCGCGCTACCAGGGGCCCGCCAGCGGAAGATCAGCGGCTGGCCGGCCCGGCTCAGCAACGTGACGGCCTCGGCGGGAGGGGTTAGTGGCGTCGCCGGGCCGAACTCCACTGCCCCAAGGCCGATCCCCTCAAACAGATCCGTTCCCGCCGGAGTGATGGTCACGTCGCCGGAAACCGGCGCGGCAGGTCCCGTGGCCAGCAAGGTCGAGTCTCGTGGCGGGTGAATGGCCAGCACGCCGCCGGAGGGCCAGGCCGCCGGCAGGAAGCCGTCAAAGACGGTCAGATCGGCGGCATTGCCCCGATATTCGGCCGGGGCCATTACCGTAAGCTCCATACCCGGCACGGCGCGCAGGGCCCGTTCCAGGGCCGCCGGCTGCTCGGAAACCAGCAGCGCGCGCGTGGGACGATACGCGACCAGACTGAGCTCGGCGCGATCATCGGCGGGCAGGGGGTCGTCGCCGTCCAGTTCCGCGCGCAAGAATCCGATGCCGCGCGGCACCGTCCAGGTCAACTCTACCTCGCCATCGGGCTGCATCGTGACCGGGCGGGTATCGAGCAGGGTCCCGTCGCCATACAGGCGCACCACTGTGCGTAGCGCCCCGCCACCGTAATTCACCGCCCGGGCATAGACCTGGACCAGGCCGGCGCCGGGGCGTGGTCGCGACGCGAAGGCGACGATGGCGCGATTGTCCAGATCGCCGCCGACCGTCTCCCAGCGAATGGGAACGGTTGCGCCGCGCGCGGTGAGTTCGCCGGCAAGAGCCGCGTCGGTCAGCACTACAATCTGTGGGTTGGGACGACCTCGCAGGGAGGCCTCGGCCAGGGTCAGGGCGCCCGCCACGTCGCTCCCCACCCCGGCGGGTTGCAGCCGGGCAAGGGCAGCGACCAGCCGGGCGCGGTTGCCGGTGTCACTATCAATCACCCGCGCCTGCGGGCCGGCAGCGATCAGCGTGGCGCTGCCCCCGCCGGACGCGCCCAGCAACGCCTGCGCGCGGGCCCGCGCGGCCTCGAGGCGGCTGCCGCTGGCGCCAGGCGCCGGGGCGGCCATACTGATCGACGTATCAATAACCAGCGCCAGATGCCGCCGGCCCCCGAAGCCGATCAACTCCCACTGCGGGCGCGCCAGGGCCAGGGCCAGCAGGGCGGCGGCGAGGAGGTGCAGCAGCAACAGGAGCGTGATGGAGAGCCGGCGGCGCTGGCGCGCAGCGTGGCTCTGGGGCAGTAACTGCCAGAGCAACAGCGAGGGCACGATCACCCGTCGGCGCCGCTCGCGCAGCATGTGCAGAATAATAATGACCGGCAGGGTCAGCAGTGCCAGTAACCCAAGAGGGGCAAGCAGACTCATCTGGTGCTCTCGTAGAGCATTCCGGATAATACAGGTTATCCGGTTATGTTCTGGGAGGTCCTTGCCCTCCCAGACCCTCCCCTCAGGCAGGCGCCTGGGGCAGGCCGATTTCCCCGCCTTGCAACCCGGAGGGCTGCGCTACCGTCGGTTCCCGGAAGGGCGCGGGGAAATCCGGTTTCCCCGCCCTCTTCCGCTCCTCACGACAGCAGGCGGCGCGTGTGCAGATAGGGGATCACCTGCCGTTCGAGGGGCCAGTGGCTCAGGATCGGCGCATACCGGACGCCGCGGCGGGCGCACAGTCGGGCGATCCCCTCCCGCCATTCACGCGCGGCGCGAACATAGGCGCGCAGCGTGGCGTCATCAAGCGTCAGCGCCAGGCGCTGGCCAGTTTCGCTATCTTCGAGTTCCAGCGGCCCCTGCAAGCGCGGCTCCAGATCGCGCTGGTCAAGGAGGTGCAGCACCAGCACCTGCCAGCGTGGCGGCGCCAGGACCCGCAGGCCCTCCTCCAGCCCGTCAGACGCCAGCAGATCGGAGCATACCACCAGCAACCCGCCCTGGGGATGCTGGCGGGCGTAGCTGGAAAGGACGGCGCCCACCCGCGTATCGGGCTGAGGAGTGATGCGCTCGATAAAGCGGAACAGTTCAACTACGCGGCTCTTACCCTGGGCGGGGCCGAAGGTCCGCGCCACCTGCGGACCGAAGGGCGCGACGCGCAGGCGGTCGCTGTGGGCCAGGGCCAGGTAGCCCAGGGTCCCAACCAGTTGCTGGGCCAGCCGTAGGCGCGGCGGGCTACCCACGGTCATGCTCCGCGAGGCATCAATCAAGAGGTGCACGTGCACGTCCTGCTCGGCCTCGCCCAGTTTCACCAGCACATGCTC
>JAOACN010000366.1 GCA_026417815.1 Chloroflexaceae bacterium
GCGCGTCGGCCGGCTCGCCCGTTTCCCGTTGGGGCGGCGAACAGACCACAATCTCGCTTACGCCAGCGACGCGCGCCGGCACGGCGGCGTGGATCAGCGACGAGGGCAACGGCGCCGCGCCGCCCGGCACGTACACGCCTACCCGCTGCAGTGGCACCACGAGTTGACCACGCGCTCCTTCGACGCTGAAATCGATCCAGGAGTTGCGCGTCTGATGCTCGTGAAAACGGCGGATCTCGGCCACGGCCAGACCCAGGGCCTCGCGCAGATCCGCGGGCAGGGCCTCGGCCGCTGCGCGCCAGCGCTCGCGGGGCACCTCCAGCGCCGCTGGCGCCACGCCATCAAAGCGTTCGCTGCACGCCCGCAGGGCCATATCGCCACCGGACCGCACCTCGGCGATAATCGCCGCCACCGCCGCCGCGGTCGCGACATCTTCATCGAGGGGGCTGCGACGCAGCACGGTGGCGCGGGCCACCGCCCGGTCGGCGGTGATCAGGGTGGGCATGGTCCGTACCTTTCGCTCAGTCACGCGCGCCGCGCTCCCCTATTATACCCCGAAGGCGCGAAAAGCACGCAGTGGGGAAACCGGGTTTCCCCGCGTCCCTGCCGGAAGCGCGGCGCCTTCCCGCGAACTGCTCCTTCGGCCTCCGGGCGCGGCTTGACCCCGGCGGCAGGGTGGGCGAAGCCCTCCCAGGAAAACCCCGGTTCAGCCCTGCGCCGCCGCGGGCGCATGGAACGGATCGTCGCGCTTAATTACCACCGAATCCGCGCCACAGCGCGGATTCATAGCGATCAACGCTTGACAGTCTCCATGCTATCGCGTATGATGAACCAGACAGAGTGTAAATGATAAAGTACGGATGCCCTCGGGCGCATCCGTTATTCGCTGCGCTTATCTCCTTCCCAGGTCGCCAGGATTCGCTTTACGCAAGTGTATGGAGTAGCTATGAACCAGCTACGAGGAGGACGGGCAGGGGCGCTGATGCTGCTGGTGGCGGCGATGCTGCTCGCTGCGCTGCCGGCCGGCAACGCTCAGGCCCAGGGGAAGATCTACTTCCCGCAGACGGGCCATTTTCTTGGCGGGGCCTTTCGCTCGTTCTGGGAGCGTAACGGCGGCGTTGAGATTTTCGGCTATCCGGTGTCGCCCGAGTTTGTGCAGAACCGTGATGGCCGGGTGGCGCAGTACTTTGAACGCGCCCGTTTCGAGCTCAATGTGGTGAACAACCAGGCGGTGATCAGCCTGGGGTTGGTCGGGCGCGAGTATACGGCGGCCCGCGGATTAGGCTTCCCGCCGGTTGCGCCGGTGCGCGCTCCGGGTTTGCGCTTCTTCCCCGAAACGGGCCATACCTTGCGTGGCGAGTTCCGCAATTTCTGGGAACGCCGCGGCGGCCTGCGCATCTTCGGATATCCAATCTCCGAAGAGTTCGTCCAGCAACTCGAAGATGGGCGCAACTACCTCGTCCAGTACTTTGAACGCGCTCGCTTCGAACTGGTTGGCAACCGGGTGCGGCTTGGCCTCCTCGGCAGCGCCCTGGTACCCTGCCAGTTGCGGCCCGGCTTTCCCCCCAACGCTCCGCCGCCCGGTCCTGTCCCCGAGGGGAGTCCCGAGGCTTGCTTCATAATTCCCGGTTTTGCCGCGCGGGTGTTTCCGGAGGCCAGCGCGCCTGGCACGACCCTTGGCTTCGAGGCCCGTGGCTACGCTGGCGGCGAGGAAGTGGCGATGTGGATCAACCTGGCCGCTGGCGGGGTCCGCGCCGTGCCCTACCGCGCCATTGCCGATGCCGATGGTGTGGTGCTCGTCGGTTTCCGAACCCTTGCCACCGATCCGCCCGGCAACTACAGCATCGTCGGTCAGGGCCTCCGCAGCGGTCGCGTGACCGTGGCCGCCTTCCGGCTCGTCCGGTGAACGGCGCCCCATCGTAGGGCCGAAGCACTGGCGCAGCCAGTGCTTCGGCCCTACGGGCGCGCTTCGAGCAGCAGGGGGATGTCGGTTGGCGCCTGGTCGCCATCGCGGAGCACGCTCAGGGTAATCGTGTCGCCGACGCGGTGCTCCAGGTCCAGCAGACCGATCAACTGATCGCCATCGGCTATGGGGCGACCATTGAGGCCGAGCACGATGTCGCCGCCGACCCGCAGGGGCACGCCGTTGAGCGTCACATCACGCGAGCCGCCCCGCAGCCCTGCCCGCGCGGCAGGGCTGTTCGCCTGCACGTCGGTGATCAGCACGCCTCGCTCCACCGGCAATCCCAGGCGCTCGGCGGTCAGGGCGTCGAGCGAGAACATGCGTATGCCCATCCAGGGGTGTTCGTAGCGCCCCTCGCGGATCAGCGCCGGAACCACCTTGAGCAGCGTGCTCGCGGGCACGGCGTAGCCAACCCCTTCGAACGTCCCGCCGCCCTGGCTCACGGCAATTGCCGTGTTGACGCCGATTACCTCGCCTCGGGCGTTGAGCAGCGGCCCCCCCGAATTGCCGGGGTTGATCGCCGCGTCGGTCTGGATGATGTTCGGGATGCTGAAGCTCCCGAATGTCCGGGTCGGGCCGCGCAGGGTGCGGCCCAGGCCGCTGACGACGCCGACGGTCAGGGTGTTTTGCTCGCCAAAGGGGCTGCCAATCGCCACGGCCGTCTGTCCTACCTCGACCTCACGCGAATCGCCGATGGGCAACGGCGCGACGCCGGGGGGCAGGGCGCGCACCCTGAGCACGGCCAGGTCGCTGTCCGGGTCGCTGCCTACCAGATCCGCCAGCGCCGTCGTGCCGTCGTACCAGCGCACCTGGAAGCTCTCGGCGCCGTTGACCACATGGTGATTGGTCACGATATGCCCCTGGTCATCGTAGAGAAAGCCTGAACCCTGTCCGCGCGAACGTTCGGGCAACCCCGGCACCACCGGGTGGTTCTCGGGAAGGGGTGCCCCGAACACATCAATGCTCACCACGGCGGGGTTGGCGCGGCGGTACAACTCGACCAGCAGACGTTCCTGGTCAGCCAGGGCCGCGCTAACCGCTGGTTCCAGGGTGGGCTGTGGCGGAATGGTGGGCAAGGGCGGGTTGGTGGGGCGCGGTGGGGCAACCGTAGTCGCGGCGGCCCGGGGTGTGGCCTCCGCCAGCGGTGGCGCGCTCTGCGCCGTTGGTTCGGCTTGCCGCCCCAGCGGCAATGGCGGCAGACTACAGGCTGCGAGCGCCAGCCCGAGCAGTAATGGCAAAAGGAACTTGAGCATAGGGGGGATTTTCCGGCGGTCGGAAGCTGATGTAACCAGTGGCCTCCACGGGAAAGGCCGGGAGGGCGAAGCCCTCCGGCGAACGCTATTTCGTCGGTGTGGCAACGGGAGAGGTGAGCTGACGCCCGGCGGCAGGCCAGAGCCCCGGCCAGATCGAGCAGAAGAACAACCCGGCGAAGAAACCCGCCTGCGCGCCGTTGAACAGAAGCAGCCAGAGGGGGGCGTACCAGGCGCCGCGGTAATGGCCAACAATCTCTAACGGCCAGAGCAGGAACGGCGTGGCGCAAAGGATCAGGCGCGCCCACCAGGGCATGGCGCGGAAGCTGTCCAGCAGCCACATCGCCCCTGGAAGGCGCTCCGCGCGCCGTCCGTCAACCAGTAACCGTGCTGCCCAGAGGCCGATGGTTGCGCCCCAGCAGCGCGCGCATACCGCCATAGGCAGCCCGAAGAGCAGGTAGGAACGTTCCGGTGTCGGGCAGACGAAGGTGGCGAGCATGTCGCGGGCGAGTTGTCCGCTCTCTGCCACCAGCGGCAGACCCGAGGCCCGGAAAAGCGGTGAAATAACTGGCCCCAGAAACAGGATCCAGAGAATGGCGTCAAAGGCCCGGGAGGGCCAGCGATGGGGCGTGGGTGACAGGTGGGGGAGAATGCTGGTAGTCATGATCTTTTCAACAGGTCTGGATGGGAGGATCTGGGCGAGCGCAGCCCGCCCAGATCCTCTCTTTACGGAAGGCAACGCACATCCCACCAGATGCGCGGCAGGCGGGCCACCTTCTCGCGCAGCTTAAGGTGCGCGCGGCGCGTATAGGCATCGTAGTCGTTGGCCTCGAGCTTGTCAAGGATTCCACAGTAGATCCGCGCGGCGGCCCCGATGGCCAGACGGCTCTGCGGGGGGAGCAGGGCGATCCCTGGCCAGCCCTCGGCGTAGAGGCGGCGGGTGCGTTCGACTTCAAAGCGCATCAGCGCGCGAAAACGCTCATCGTAGACCTCGGCCAGAATATCCTCGGCAGTCAGCCCAAAGCGCTCCAGATCCTCCTGGGGGAGATAGACGCGCCCGCGACGGGCATCTTCGCCCACATCGCGCAGAATGTTGGTGAGTTGTAGCGCCACGCCCAGCTTGATCGCGTAGGGCTCGGCGCCGGGCACGTAGCCGGTGATGCCCATCACCAGCAGGCCCACGACCGAGGCGACGCGGTAGCAGTAGAGCCAGAGATCGGCGAAATTCGCGTAGCGCGAAATGGTCAGATCCATGGCCACGCCAGCCAGCAGTTCGTCAACCAGGGCCGCGGAGAGATTGTAGCGCGTGCGGGTGTCGTACCAGGCCACGAGTACCGGGTCGTGGAGGGCAGGGCGGGGGGCGCGGGCCTGTTGCACCCAGGCTGCCAGGGCGCGCGCGGGATCGTCAACGGCCATATCCACCGTGTCGTCGGTGGCCCGGCAGAAGGCGTATAGGGCGCGCACGGCGCGCCGCACGTCCGGGGAGAGGAACTGTGAGCTGAAGTAGAAACTCTTCGAGTGGCGGCGAATGATACGTTCGCACTCGGCATACGCCTCGGCGAGGGAGTGGGGGGGGCGGGGCGGGCGCTCCTCGCTGCCTGTGTGAGGCAACGTCTCGGTCAGGTGAAAGAGCAATGCCAGTTGCTCTTCGGCGGGCAGCGGCTGGGAGATTAGCTTTCCGGAGGCGCCAAGCGCCAGTGAGGAACCAGGATTCAGCGACACACGGCTTCTCCTTCGTCTCAGCCCCCGGGCATCGACCAGGGTTCGGCATGCCAGCGCGCCAGGCTAGAGGAGCTACGCTTTCGCAACGCGGTTGACCGTTGCCAGGGTCGCCACGGTAGCGAGCGTGGGTCCGCGTTGTTGTGAAAGAAATCGCTTCTCTTTCATAATACGTGAATTGAGGGATTGAGGCAACTTTCCGCTGTGCAAGGCCCGTGCAGGGGTTTTTGCTCTTTCCAAAGCCCCAAAAGCCCCCCCGTTGACGGCGGGTCGCGGCGCTTATGTCCGATGAAGTTCCTCGATGCACAAGGAACCTGTGCTTATGAAATGTAATAGTTGTGAACTGAAGGAAAAAACGGGGATGAGAGGGCGCAGCCCCTCCAGGAAAACGCGCTTTCGTGCCGTTGTTGTGGGGCGAAGCCGCGCGGTGCCCGGGGCGTGCTGTTGCTGCGCGGCTGGTTGCGTAAGCGTTGGGGGAAGGTATGGAGGGCGCATCCCTCCGCAACCAGATGGTTCCGCCCGCGGCGGGCGCGCATCCTGGCGCAGCCAGAACGGGTCTGCCACGGGCGGAACGGGGGTACGGGGTTAGAGTTGTGCGGTTCCGGCATCTACCGGCCGACGCCGAGGATCTCGGCGACGTTGTCCACGGCTTCGAGGGCGTCGCGGCCGAGGAAGGTGCCGGGCATTTTCTGTGTCAGTACCGGGTTGAGGTTGAAGGCCCGCCCACCGTAGCCGAAGTGGGGGGTTGGCGGCGGGAGGGCGAGAATGGCGCGACCGGTTTCCAGAAGTTGGGTTGCCGTCTCGGTGGTTGAGGCCGACATCGCCACCAGGTCAGGCTGGAGCTTGCGGACGGTTTCGAGCAGGTCGCGGAGGGGCACCTCGGGGCCGAGGTAGATCACCTGCCAGCCATGGCGCACCAGGAAGACCGCGAGCATAAGCGCGCCGAGGTCGTGCTGTTCGCTGGGGGCGCAAGCCACCAGCACCAGGCCACGGCCATCGGTAATGTTGTAGGTGTTGAACAGCCCCGACAGCTTGCGGCGAATGAACTGGGTCGCGAAATGTTCCGCTGTCACCGTGATCTTACCGGCGTGCCACTGTTCGCCGATCTCCACCATTGCCGGCTGCACCAGTTTCAGGAAGACATCTTCGAGCGGATAGAGGGCGAAGGCTTCGCCCAGGATCTGCTCGGCGCGGGTCGAGTCGTAGTCGGTAAGGGCGGCCACCAGGCGGCTGTTCAGCCGCTCCCAGGTATGGGGTTCGGTATCAACCGCGGTATTGAGCCAGGAGAGATTCGACTCGTTGCCATCGTTCATGAGAGCGATGGCCTGGCTGATCGTCAGCCCTTCGGCGGTGCGGTCACGCAGCCAGCGGATGGTGGCGATGTCGCGCTCGGAGTACAGGCGATGCCCGCCGTCGGTGCGCTGGGGCCGCGGAATGCCGTAGCGTCGCTCCCAGGCCCGAAACGTATCCGCGGGCACTCCTGTCTCCTGCGCTACGGCCTTGGTGTTGTAACGCGGCTTGTCCGAGAATTGGAACAGGAAGTGTTGTTGTGCCATAGCCGACAGCCTTTCACGTGGCACGCTGCCTCGTGAACAGAGGCACATATTGTTACACGCACACACAGGTTGTGTGCGTAGGACCGCTAATTCTGCAATTACATTGTATCACGCTGCACAAAACCCGTCAATGAAATGCACAGTAAACATTGGCGTTTTCGCCGGCCGCGTCGCGCCTCCTGTTCGGGGCGTGGCGGGGCCAATCCAGCGTCTGTGGGTCAGCCCCCGGCTCCAGGTTGTTCGCAGGTGGTCGCCGCTACGCCGCCACCACCTGCGAAAACCACCGTTTCGGGTGGCCTGGCCGCCTCGAACCCTACCGGGGGAGGCGGGCGTTGCACAGGGCTCTGGGGACCGTACCGCGTACGTGTTCACACTTCTCCTGGGAGCGAGGGCTTCCAGCCCTCGTTGTGGCTTCGAGGGCGAGACGCCCTCGCTCCCGGGCCTGCGGGGCTACCCCCAACTCTGAACATGTACCGTACCGCCAGGACTTGCGACATCGGCAAGATCGGCTATAGTACAGGCTATGCGCGCGCTCATCACCGGCATTAATGGCTTCGTCGGCGGGTATCTCGCCGATCACCTGCTCAATGAGGGACGCTACGAGGTGTGGGGGTTGGCCCGCACCCCGGAGCGAGCGCCTGCGGGGCTGTCGGGGCGCATCGGGCTGGTCTACGCTGACCTCAACGACGCGGAGGCGACCGCACGGGCGCTCCTGGCCGTTCGGCCGGCGCTGGTCTTTCACCTTGCCGGGCAACCCTTCGTTCCCGAGTCCTTTCGTGACCCGGCCGGCACCCTCACCACCAACATCCTGGGGGCGCTGCACCTGTTCCTGCCCCTTATCGAGCACCGTCTGCCGGCCCGGGTGCTGGTGGTGGGCACCAATGAGGAGCTGTCTCTTATACACATCT
>JAOACN010000378.1 GCA_026417815.1 Chloroflexaceae bacterium
CCCCCCGCCGCGCCTGCACCGTCGGCGGTAGCCTCCTCGTCACCAGCGCCCGTTGTGGCCGGCAACGCGCCCACCACCCCCGCCGCGCGGCCCCCTGCCGCGCCGCCAGCGCCACGCCCGCCAACGACCGATGGGTTGTCGCGCCCCGGCGAGTTCAGTCGTCCCCGGCGAGCGAGCGATGGTGGCGCCCTGCCCTTGCTGCTGCTCGGGTCCCTGCTGGTGATGGTGACGGCGACGTTCATTTTCATTGTGGCGCGCGGCATGGCGAGCGTTACCCCGTCTCAACCGCAATCGGACGTTCCGACACCGGGCCTGGTGGTGCCCAGCCCGATACCGCCAACAGAGGCGCCCACTATGCCGACCGTCCCTGAGGTTACGGTTGCTCCACCGCCTCAGGCATCACCAACGCTGGCGCCGACCGTCGGCCCGCCGACCCTGCCACCGCGAGTGACCGCGCCACCCCCGCCGCCGGCCACGGCGCCGCCGCCAGCAACCCTGCCGCCCACCGAGCCGCCGATGGCAACCGATACGCCGGTAGCCGCAACGGCCACGGCAACCAGCACACCCGAGCCAACCCCGACGCCCACGGCGCCCACCAGCACCCCTACGGCCACCGCGACGGCAACGCCAACGCCTTCGCCGACCGATGAGCCGACAATTCTCGGTTCGCCCACGGTGGTGACACCGGTGGTCCCATCGCCGTAGGGCGCGGAGGGGGCAGGGGTGCGGGGAAGGCGCATGAGGGCCGCGCCCTCCCAGACCCTCGCACCGGGCAGGGGCACGGGGAAACCTGGTTTCCCCACATCCTGGCAAACAGCACGGGATACAAACGAATGTTTCTGGAAGGGCAAAGCCCTCCCATCCACCACCTATGCATGTCGCGTTTCTGATACTTGCCCACGTGCCCTATGTGCGCCGCGCGGGGCGGCGCCCTCTCGGTGAAGAGGGGCTGCACACGCTGGTGGCCCAGGGGTTACTTCCGCTGCTCGAACTGCTGGGCGATCTGCACGGCAGCGGCCTGCTCCCGCGGATCGGCCTGGCCTGCTCGCCGGTGCTGGTCGATCAACTGGCCGACCCGGTGGTGCAGAAACACTTCGTCCTCTGGATGCACGAGGTGCTGGCCCGGCGCGAAGCTGAACTGGCCATCGCCGAGCGGGACGGCGATCACCACGGGGTGTATCTGGGGCGTTTCTACCTCGAATGGGGCCGGCAGCGGCTGCGGAGCTTTGAGGAGCGCTTCCAGCGCAACCTCCCGCGCGCCATTCGCGAACTGGCCGCGGCGCGGGTGATCGAGCCGCTGGCCGTTCCGGCCACCCATGCCTATCTCCCGCTGCTGGGGCGGGAAGAGTCGGTGCGGGCGCAGATCGAGCAGGGGGTGTTGCACATCACCCGGCGCCTGTGGCGACCCGAGGGCCTCTGGCTGCCCGGCGCCGGCTGGCGTCCCGGCGTTGATGGCGCAGCCGCCGATGCCGGGCTGCGTTACCTGGTTGCCGATCCGAGCTGCCTGCCACCGACGCAGGCGCCAGAACCGGTCTGGCTGGCGGGACGCCGCATCGCCGCTGTCTTTCCCGACGAGGGGCTGGCGCGGCACATCTGGTCGGTGGAACTGGGGTACGCCGGCGATCCCACGTACCGCGATCCCGCCGATGCGCGGGGTATGCTGGCCCGCAGCGGCGCGCCCTACGATCCCTATCATGCCTTGCGGCGCGCCCAGGAGCACGCCAATCACTTCGCAACCGCGCTGGTTACCGAGGCGCGCCGTCGCGCGGCGCACGACCTGGCGCTGGTGTTGCTCGATGCCGGTCAGATCGGTCCCACGTGGGTGGAGGGGAGCACCTGGCTCCAGGCCGTGCTGACCCACTGCGCCACACACGGTGAATTGACCCTGACGACCCCGGGGGCCTATATGCGCGCTCATCGCCCGCGCATCGAAACCACCCTGAGCGAAGGCTCATGGTCAGTGGGCGGACATGCCGGCTGGCAGGGGGGCGCCGCCGAAGAGTACTGGCAGGCGCTGCACGCCGCCGAGGAGCGTATGGTGCAACTCGCCAGCGCCTATCCGAGCGCCGAGGCCGACCACGAGCGCGTCCTCAACCAGGCTGCCCGCGAGATCATGCTCGCTCAGACCGGCGACTGGCCGGCGCGGCTGAGCGCAGGGGGAACAGACGAAGCGACCGGGCGCTGGCGCGTGTACCTTGATCGCTTCGAACACCTTGCCGAGATGGTGTGTCACGAGCGCCTGGACGCTGGTGATCTGTTTCTGCTAGAACAATTGGAGGAACTTGATGGGGTTTTTCCTAATCTGAACTACCGTATTTTTGCGCCATAGCAGGAAGGGCGCGCCCCTGCGCCCGGGTGGGTGGAAACCTGGTTTCCCCGCGCGCAACCTGGACGGTTGCGCTACAGCCTCTCCCATGGGTAGGAGTATGGGGAAACCAGGTTTCCCCATACCCCTCCACCCGGCGTTATTCACCTCAGAACAGGGTATTCGCCAGCCGGCGGCGCGCGCCGGGAACCAGGGGATGCTCATCGCCGAGGGCCGCGAAGAGCGCCAGCAGGGCCTTGCGGGCGCCATCGTCGCGGTAGGCCCGGTCGCGAGCGACAATCGCAAGCAACTCATCGATCGCCCGGGCATACTCACCGCTGGCCACGGCGCGGGCCGCCTGGCGATAGCGCAGGTCGAGATCGCCTTCGGCGGGGGCATCGCGCTCGGCGAGCAGTTCGGCCAGCGGCAGCGCAGCCTGGGCGCGCGCGAAGAGCGGCGAACTGGCAGGCACCTGCCTGAGCGTCGCCGGCCCCTCGGAGTTGCCGCGCAGCAACAACAGCCGCCCGAGGGCGAACAGCGCCTCGGCGTTCTCCGGCTCTTCACCCAGGATCAGACGGTAACGGGCGATCGCCCCTTCAGGGTCGCGCTCTTCGAGCGCCTTCGCCGCATCGAGCAGCGACGACGAAGGTTCGGGAACGAAGCGCTTCAACCAGGCCCGCACCTGCGACTCGGGCAAGGCGCCTATGAATTGATCCACGATCTTGCCCTGATGCACCGCCAGTACCGCGGGAATGCTCTGCACGCGAAAGGCCTGGGCCAGGCGCGGATTTTCATCAATATTGACCTTGGCCAGGACCCATGCGCCGCGGGCCTCGGCGGCCAGTCGTTCGAGCAACGGCCCCAGCGTGCGGCAGGGACCGCACCAGGGCGCCCAGAAGTCAATCACTACCGGGACGCTCTGCGAGCGGGCGAGGACCTCCTGATCGAAGTTCCGCTCGTGAACCTCGATAACACTGGCCTTTGCCGTCGGCGCCCCACCTGATTTCACCTCACCAATCATCGTCACAACCTTTCCTGGAAAGACGTACCAGCGGAGCGTACTGTCCAATACCCTCCCCCAGTATAGCAGACTTCTGCGGGACGGTTTACAAGAGAGTTGTTAGACCCGGGGCTGATGCAACGCCCCTGGGGCGAGCCCCAATCTCTGCATGGTTCGTTGGTTCCGGCGGCTATGCTGCCCCTACCGCCCGCCGGAGACGGAGGTTGCATCGGCCCTGAGTTGTCATTACTGCTTCCTGCTCCCGGACCCGCCGATGGAAGGCCAGTTTCACGTTCTGGCCTCCCGTAATTGCTGGCGCAGGAGCGCGGCGTAGACCACGGCAAGGATGGCCGCGAAGGCAAACCACTGGATGGCGTAGCTCAGGTGCGGGCCCTCGTCGAGTTGCCGCGGGTCGCGCGGGCGAGGCAGGGCCGCGCCGTCGCCGGAGGGGAACTGCTCGATGTACATCTGTCTCTTATACACATCT
>JAOACN010000381.1 GCA_026417815.1 Chloroflexaceae bacterium
CCAGGCCGTACACCCAGCGCCGGTAGACAGGGGCCTCGGCGCCGCCCGCGCGGGCCAGCGCCGCCCCGGCGCGCCGCAACAACGCCAGCATTTCACCCCGCTCGTGCGGCAGTATCGCCGCCGCGCCCGTGCCAAGCTGGTTGCCGAAGCGCCCGCCGAACTCCGCGCCGATGGCCACGGCAATCGGACCGCCATGGGCCACGCCGCGCCGCACTGCCCGCACCAGCGCGGTCATCTCCTGAGTGTACTGCACCCGATCGCCACTCGCCGTCGCCACGTACATTCCTGCGACAAACGGCGCCATGCAGAGATCGGCCCACTCCTCCCGAGAAAAGCGTTCACGCACGCTCATACCCACTTCCTCTCCTTCGCCAGGGAGGCACAATACCAGTTCCGGTTGAACAGAGTACATCCGCATCATCGCCAGGTCTCATTGGGACGCCATATACGCCAATCCAAAATCCGAAATGGTATAATGCCGGCGCCGTCCGCAGCAGGCATCATCACAAGATCATCGTGGCAGTCCACCGCCTGCACTGCGGCGGCGCCGGGTGGACCAGCGACAAGAGAAGCCTATGCAGACAGAAGATCGTGCAGCCCTCCGCGAACTCATAACCACCCATCGCCAGGCCGCCCTGGGAACGGTGGACGACGGCGCGCCGTTCGTGTCAATGGTGCTATACGCACTGGAGTGGCGCGCCGGGGCCGGGCCGGCGTTCATTATCCACGTCAGCGGCCTGTCGGCCCACACCCGACACATGCGCGCCGACCCGCGCGTCTCGTTGCTGGTCATGCAGCCCGATGTCGGCGCCGACGACCCTCAGGCCCTCGCCCGCGTCACCATCCAGTGCCAGGCCGTTCCCCTGGCCACCGATGATCCGACCTATCCCGCCGCGCGCGCGGCCTATCTTACCCGCCTTCCCCGCCAGGAATACCTGTTCGGCTTTCCAGATTTTACCCTCTTTCGCCTGGAACCCCGATCGGCTCGCTTTATCGGCGGGTTTGCCCGGGCTTTCTCCCTAACCGCCGACCAGCTTGCCGAGGTTCTGGGAACAGGGTCCTGACGACCTGTCCGAGTTACTCCCCCGGTCGGCAGGGTGGGGAAACCAGGTTTCCCCACCGCCTGCCTGCGTTTGAAGGGGCACGCAGTGAAACCAGGTCCGCGCGAAGGTATCCAGGCAGGGCCAGGCCCACTCCGAACCTTCCATGCTGAGGTGAACGCCATCGGGATCGGTCGTTTGACGTTCGCGCGGAAGTGTGTTATGCTCCCGCCAACGCGATTGTTGAAGCGATACGTCAGGGACATGCAGCAACACTGCTCCAAGCAGGTCAAGCGGGCGAAGAAGCCGGACGTCTGGTCTGGTTAGCACCGCTTGCACGCGAGGATCGAGTGTAGGCCCGGCGCACCAGACCAGATGGTGCCCCGGGTTTTCTGTTTCAGCGGAGGTGCGCCATGCAACCGCACACCAGTGTTCCGACCACCGTGGCCCATACCCCACGCCATTGCCGCCCGGAACTGTTTGGCGCGTGCCAGGTGCGAGAAGGATTCTATCGCTATGCCGCTTGAGCGCTTCTTTCTACTCGACACGACCCTGCGGGAGGGTGAGCAGTTTGCCACCGCGCGCTTTACCAGCGCCCAGCGCCTGGCCGTGGCCGAGGCCCTGGACGCCGTTGGGGTCGAGTATATCGAACTGACCTCGCCTGCCGCCTCACCCCAGAGCGCCCGCGATCTGGAAACCATCGCGAGCCGCGGGCTACGGGCCCGCGTCGTCACCCACGTTCGCTGCCATCCCGATGACGCGCGCCTGGCCGTCGAGTGCGGGGCCCAGGGCGTCAACCTGCTCTACGCTACCTCCGAACCGCTGCGCCGCGCCAGTCATGGCCGCGACCTCGACCAGATCATCGCCGAGGCGGAGGTCGTAATCGGCTATCTCCGCCAGCACAACATTGAAATCCGCTTCTCGGCCGAAGACACCTTCCGCACCGACCTGCCCGCCCTCCTTCGGGTGTACCAGGCCGTGGCCGCCATGGGCGTGCACCGGATCGGCCTGGCCGATACGGTGGGCATCGCCACCCCGCGGCAGG
>JAOACN010000459.1 GCA_026417815.1 Chloroflexaceae bacterium
GGCCCCGTAGGTATCGGCGGCGCGCACGGCGAACCCGTCAACGGTGGAGCGCGGAAAGGCGGGCAGGTCAACCGGCGAGTGCAGGTCCTCGGCCAGCACCCGGTCCAGGGCCTCGTGAAGCGCCAGCGTCTCGACCCGCGCCAGTGGCGCCAGATGGCGCGCCAGGCGCGCGTTGGCCTCGGCTATCGTCACAACCTGAAACAGTTCAGGCATAGCATGCTCCTTCCTCGCAGGGGGCTGCTATGTAGTATACACGCATGTACGGGGAGCGTGGCGCGGGACACGGGGTTTCGGCGCCTCAACGCGCTGATGACCCTTCACTAGTCTGTAAACAAAGTCTTTCGCTAAACCCCGCCCCCTCCCCAACTTTCCCCCGCTGGGGGAGGGAGTCCGGCTCCTCCCCCCAACGGGGGGAGGCCGGGAGGGGGGCGGAAAGGCCACGAAACGTACGTTACGGACCAATTACCCCCCAACGCCCGTAACGACGTTCCCGCCGGGCCGGCTCGCCGCCGTTTTACCTTCCGGCGGCGGCAGCGGCTCGCCGGTCACCAGGGCAATGGCGATGCCGTCATAGCCCTTGATCCCCGTGGTCTGCAGGGCCGTGGCGGTGACGCCGGGGTCGCCGGCCATAGCGGCGTGAAAGGCCCGCACCCCCTGCACCCGTGGGTCAACGCTATCGGCATTGGTTACCTCACCGCGCCGCACCACATTGTCAACGATGATCAGGC
Organism: Chloroflexaceae bacterium; assembly: GCA_026417815.1. Taxonomy (GTDB): domain Bacteria; phylum Chloroflexota; class Chloroflexia; order Chloroflexales; family Chloroflexaceae; genus JACAEO01. The sequence continues at coordinate 729 of JAOACN010000459.1, forward strand.
CGCCGCGGCGGGTCAGGCTGCGCGCCCAGCGGAAGTAAGCCGCGAGTTGTTCCTTGTCCGCATCAATAAATACCAGGTCAAAGCGCGCTTCCTCGGCGGCCAGGGTGGGCAACGTCTCCAGCGCCGGCCCGACACACACCTCAACCCTGTCGGCGAGGCCGGCGCGGGCCAGGTTCGCCTGCGCCACCTCGGCGTGACGCAGGTCAGCTTCCAGGGTGATTAGCCGCCCGCCCGGCGACAGTGCCCGCGCCAGCCAGATGCTGCTATAGCCCCCCAGCGTGCCCAGTTCCAGGATCGTCCGCGCCTGCACGGTCATGGCCAGGAGTTGCAACAACTTGCCCAGGAGCGGCGAGACCTGGATCGCCGGCATCCCCGCAGCGGCGGTGGCCGCCAGCGCCTCCTCCAGCGCGGCGTCGGGCGGGGCGAACAGGCCCTCGAAATAGCGGTCAACCGCGGTCCAGACTTCTTCCGTCACGTGAGGTTCCTTTCTCTGATCAAGCGAGGGCCTGGACGAACAATGGCCGCCCAGGCCCTCAATCTGGCAGAGGGGCGGAGAACCCGAGGTCTCCCGCCCTGCACCTATGTCCACATCGCGTCCCACGCAGCAGTGACGCGATGTGGCGTAATGAAAAAGAGCCCTCTGCGAGAGCTCTGTCCTCTCGGAGCCTCCCATTTTCACATCAGACGGTCATATGCATGGCGCACAACGCCGCGATGCAAACCGGCCCCCGTACGGCCGCAGGGCCGCAGCGCGCTGCGGCCCTGCGTGCCTATTTTCACGTTAGAGGCGATGTACATCTATTAATTCAACATTCTGGCGATGATCTGTTCAAATTCGTCACATTCCTCAATCAGCGCGACAATCACGGTGCGAAAATACTTGCTATCAATCAGTTGCATCTCGGCATTATGCATACAGGAGAATATTTGGCGATTCTGAATCTCCTCAATGCACCAGAAACCTACCTTGCGTTGAGCGTTGCGTTTGAGCAGAATGGTGGAGAGGTAATGAGGAATCTGGTCTTCGGAGTTGAACATGATGGCGCCAGGGACGGAGAATTCGAGCGTAGTATCGTAGCGTACTATGTAGAGGACCTGAGGATTGCCTGAACGCGCCGTAAAGCGAAGGACGGCCTGCTTGTTGTTGATGTCGCTTATGGTCCAGCCGTTATCTGGACGCGAAACGACGAATGGTCCCCTGGAAATTCGCACCTGAAAACAAGGAGGCAAAAGCTGACATAATTCACCAACTTTATTTATTAAATGCTACGAAACTCTCAACAATGATGAGTGTAGCATGTCGAAGTCGTTGAGTCAATAAACCTATGTGACAAATTTTTATAGTTTGCGCGGGATAAGTGCAAGGCTGCCGGCACCATCTTTTGTCCGTTGAAGTGATGATCCTGGAAACAACGTCCGCCGGGCGGAGTGGGAGGGCGTAGCCCTCCCACTCCCTCACCCGCTCACTGCAGGGCGATGGCCCCGTAGACGACGCTCATCGCCCCGGCAGTGCGTTGCAGCGCGGTTGGGCGGCACTCGGCGAGCGCCGCCAGACGGCGGTCCACGGGGCACCCTTCGGCGTAGGCGGCGCTCAGGGCGAACCACCTGGGCAGCAGGTCGTTTTCGATCCACGTCCAGCGATCCTGGGTATTGGCGATGCTGCGCGTGCCCAGCAGCACCGCCGGGAGGCCGAAGTAGCCGCTGAATGACGGCTGGCCCATCGGCCCGGACGCGCCCTCGAAGTCCAGCCAGGTTCCCAGAGAGGCCAGGCGCCGGCCCAGGTCGGACAGGCGCTCCATATACGGCGGGAGAATGGTCATCTGTTCGTGGCGCAGCATGGCCACCGCGGCCTGATCGATCAGGGCGCGCCCCTCCTCGAATGTGGATGGATCGCACAGCCGGTGGGCGCCCTCGTCGAGCATGCGAAACGCCTCGAGCAGCGGGCGTTCTTCGTCGGCGGTCAGGCACGCCTCCAGCGCCTCCAGGCCCCCGTGGATGTAGGCCAGGTGGGCCCAGCCCGTGTCGTTGAAAATGGCGTCGTTGGCCTGCTTGATTACCTTCAGATCCTCCAGCAGTTGCGCGGTCGCCCCTTCGTGCAGCGCAATGGGCACGAACAGGGCCACAGTGACCCCGCGGCCATACAGGTCGCGCAGCAGATCGAGCAGCGCCGCGTCGGAAGGGGGAATCCCGTCTTCACGTAGCGCCCGGTGGGGCGCCATAAGCATCTCGGCGGTGGCGAGAGCGACCCCTACCTGGTCGGAGGCGAAGGCCGCCATCCCCGCCCACTTGAAGAGCCAGGGTTCTTGCCGGTACCAGCCCGCGTAGGCGGCGGTGATGGCCCGGTTGCGATCACAAAAGTGTTCCGGCGGGGGAAGGTGGCGTTCGATGACAGAGCGCCATTCGGCCTGGGTGGGCATAGGTGCTCCTGCGCTATAGCGTTTCTCGAAAAGATTGACCTGCAATGACAGTGGTGCGAGTGCAGCGAGCCACGCCGCTCACTGTCCTCAGTGGATCAAGCATTCCGGTCAGTGCTCTAGGATAGGGCTTCGCGGAGAAGGGCGCGCGCGCCCGCCGAGGGTCATTATACCAGCCCTGACCTCCAGGGCTTGTGCAAAGCCCGTCTCCGACGGCGGGGTGTGGGGCGGCGCAGCCGCTCGACAGGATCTACCCCGGGCTCTGGGGCTTGCCCCGAAGCCTTTGCAACAAAACCTGTTCAGATTTATCGCAGAGCGCGCAGAGGAATATAGAGGGTGAACGTTTTGAAGTCCTCCGCGCCCTCTGCGGTGCGAACGTGTTCGGTAGATATGAACACTATCTTGCAACAGCCCTGGGCTGGTCGTTCGTTGCCCCGCCCCCGGGAATGGGGTAGACTACATTGTGCCCCCGGAGGGCCACGCTATGAGCCGGCACGCCCATCCCGGGAGCGCCCCTTTTTTTTGTTTCCAACGTTCGGGGCGCAACCGCAACGCGCCCATACAGGAGGTAGTTCCAATGAGCGATCCATCAACGACGCAGGGCATCGCCACCCTCGGCGGAGGGTGCTTCTGGTGCCTTGAGGCGGTGTACGACCAGTTGCAGGGCGTCACCGACGTGGTCTCGGGCTATTCGGGGGGCCATGTGCCCAACCCGACCTACGAACAGGTCTGCGGCGGCAGGACTGGCCACGCCGAAGTGGTGCAGGTGCGCTTCGACCCGGGCCAGATCAGCTACCGCGAGATCCTGGAGGTGTTTTTCAGCATCCACGACCCGACCACCTTGAATCGCCAGGGCAACGACGTGGGACCGCAGTACCGTTCGGTGATCTTCTACCACTCGCCGGAGCAGGAGCAGATCGCCCGCCAGGTGATCGCCGAGTTGAACGCCGCGAAGGTCTGGCCGCGCCCGATCGTGACCGAGGTGGCGCCGTTCAGCGCGTTCTACCCGGCGGAGGACTACCATCAGGAGTACTTCGTCAACAACGGCGGGCAACCCTACTGCCAGTTCGTCGTGGCGCCGAAAGTGGCGAAGTTTCGCAAGCAGTACGCCTCCCGCCTCAAGGGGTGAGTAGTCCGTGAACGAAGTTTCCTGCATGTCCGCCCCCCTCCCAACCTCCCTTCTCAGGTGTAGGGTTTTCCGGCGCATCCTCGCGTCACATTCGCGATCTGGGGCATTAGGACGCCCAATTCCCCCTCTCCACCATAGGTGGAGAGGGGGGCAGGGGGGTGAGGATCGGAAGCGCATTGGAATGCCGAAAACCCCTTCTCGCTCGAAAAACCCTACACCTGAGAGCCCAACCTCCCCCCGTTGGGGGGAGGTGCCGGACTCCCTCTCCCAGCGGGGGAAGGTTGGGGAGGGGGCGGAGTTACCAAAAAAACTCCGTTCACAGAGTAGTGAGTGGGAGTCTGTTATGTAGACCCAACCCTCCGGGTTGAGTTACAGGAGCGCCCCTGCAACATTCGCGCCTCTACCGGCGTCTCACTGCCAGAAGCTCAGACGGCCGGCGCGGCGGGCGCCGGCCAGCGCGAATGGTGGAGGGAGAGATCCAATGCAAGTCAGGCAGGCCCGGATCACCGGGATCGTTTTGATAGTTCTTGGGATCGTGGCGGTATTCAAGCTCTGGTGGCTCGTGCCGGCGGCCCTGCTGACCCTCGGCGGCGTGGTGATCTACCAGCGCCAGCGGGCCATCGGGCGCGTGGGTGAAGCGGTGCAGGCGCTCCTCTGGGGCGCGGGACTGGCCGTGTTGCTGCTCGCCGATTTCATCTTCCCGGGCGTGCTGATCCTGGGCGGCGTGAGCCTGCTGCTGCGGGGCCGTGAGACCGACATTGACGGGCGCCTGCAGGCCCTGGTCGCGCGCTTTCGCCGCGCCCCGGCGATGAAAGCGCCGCAAAGCGCCCCGCCGGCCCCCGTGACGGTCATTGACGAGCGCGAGCGCCCCGCCACGAATGAGACCATCCGGCTCTGAGGGCGGGCATCGCGCCCCGAGGCGCCGGACCGGCTATCGGCCACCGCGTCAGCGGTTGAGGTTCAGGGAGGGTTTCCCCTCCCTGAACCTTTTTTGGCTGGAAGGGCCAGCCTTCCGGGAATGCTCCACATCGCCGCCCGCGCGAGGGGGCTGGGAGGGCCGCGCCCGCCCAGGACTCTCCACGCCTTCGGAGTTAGCCAGCCCCGCCCTCTCCTCTCAGGATACCGCTCATCAGTGCCGGGGGCCTGCTCAATCGATGGAAACAAGCTGACATCCCGACGATCGGGCCGGCCGCCTCCCAACGCTTGTCGCTCGGCACAGGACCCGCAACGTCTACATGCTGCTGCCAACAGGACGCCTGCCCTTCGGCCGCCACCTGTTCGACGGCAAGGCAGGTCAGGAACGCGCCGATGTCGCCTGAGAGCAGCTCGCGCGGATGGCGCAGGCCATCAACGCGGATAAACCGGCGCACCCAGCCGATATGCGCCATTTCGATGCGGAGCGAGGAGCGTTTGCGGCGCAGCGCGCCGCGTGCCTGATCGAGCCGGCCGGGCAGATGACCGGAAGAGGATATGTGCAAACGCCTTTACATCGGATACCGAGTAATCTATACTCATCACAACAATGTACTGCGCAATGCACACAAACGATGCAGCATCTTCGCACGTGAGTTTCATGAGCGAAGGTTATCCATCAGGGCATGTGCGGGAACAGGCGGACGAAGGGCGGTCGAACGTCGCACAGTGTGGGATGAGACGGACAACTGTCCGTCTCATATACTACAGGCCGGAATAGGCGGACGAAGGGCGGTCGAATACCGTTCCGGGGCGGAGTTAGACGGACGGTTGTCCGCCTAATATGGCGCAGGCGGGCATAGGCGGATGAAGGGCGGTCTACTTAATGTTAGCCCGCTTAAAACCCCATTCATTGCCACTTGAGAGGATGCGACAATGAACTCGCATCAGAAAAACATCTGGCTTCGTCTCGGCATCGGCGTTCTTCTCTCCGCCCTCAGCGCGATCCTGCTGACCCTCTCCTTCCCGCCCTACAGCCTCTGGCCGCTCATCTGGATAGCCCTCATTCCTATGGTCCTGGCCCAGTTCCGCGTCCTGCCGCCCAAAATCTCCAGCCTGGCCTCTGCTATCGCCATTGGCGGCTGGCTGGGCACCTACCTGACCCCCATCTTCGCCGGAAGCGGTCTCACCATCACCTGGCTCCCGCTCCTCATCGCTGGCATCAGTTACCTGGCCGATAGCGGCGTGCGCGCTTTCCAGGAGCGCACCGGCTACCGCTGGTTCGTCCCCTACGGCGCGCTCAACTGGGTGGGCTTTGAGATGATTCGCGGCTTCATTCCCATCATGGGCACGTGGGGGTTCGTCGCCAACACCCTCTACGGACAGCCCTGGCTAATCCAGCCGGTGAGCATCGTCAGCACCTGCGGCTTGTGACTGGTCATCATGTTTGTCAACTACGGGCTGGGCCTGGGCACGCTCTATCTCTTTGACCGGCGTTGGAGACTCGACCCGGAGGTCCCGCCTCTGGCTGGGCGGTCGGTGCGCGGCTGGATTCTGGGCGTCCTGACCGCGCTGGTCGCCTGGACCGCTCTCAGCCTGGCCCTCTTCCGCACACCCACCACTCCCACAGTCCGCGCCGCTGCGTTGCACTACGACGCAGGCGCAGTCCCCTGGGGCGCGGTGGGTAAATTCAGCGAACTCACCCGCCAGGCCGCGCGGGAGGGCGCCCGCATCGTTGTCTGGCCCGAAATCGCCATCCAGGGCGACCCGCAGGTGACAAACACCGACCACTTCCGCCAATTGGCCGCCGAGACGGACGCCCACCTGGTCCTGGGTTACGTCGTCCCGGTGACCGAGCGGGCCTGGCGGAACGAGGCCACCGTCCTGGCGCCGGACGGCCGCTTCCTGGGCGTCTACGGCAAAGACCACCCGATGACCTTTGCTGGGGAACAGAGCCCGACGCGCGGGACCTACCCGGTGTACGACACCCCCGTGGGCCGCCTCGGCACCATCATCTGCTACGACCTGGACTTCACCGACACGGCCCGCAAAATGACCCGCAACGGCGCGCAACTGATTCTGGTCCCTTCCCATGACTGGCCCCAGATCGGTGCGAAGCACTACACCCACCTGGTCTTCCGCGCGGTGGAGAACCGGGTGAGTATGGTCAAGGCCGATAACAGCGGCAACGACTCGGTCATTGTAGACCCGTATGGGCGCATCATCGCGTCTGCGATCACCATCGGCGGCGACCGGACTGGCCAGGCGGTGGTCGCCGACGTGCCCCTGGGCACGGGCGACTCCCTGGCCGTCCGCCTGGGTGACTGGACCGGCTGGTTTGCTCTGGCGGGGATGGTGTTCTTCATCATCTACGATCCCGTGACAAAGGCGCGGGCCAAACGCGAGTAGAGGGTTCGGGAATGTTCTATACGGTGAGCAGAAAGGGAAGCCTGCCCCTGGTTCTGGTGCATGGGGCGGGTGGGTCACGGCTGCACTGGCCGGGTAGCCTGCGCCGTCTGCCCGGGGCGACCGTCTATACCCTCGACCTGCCCGGCCACGGGCGCTCCGCCGGTGCGGGCTGTGACACGATTGAGGGGTACGCCACCGCTGTGGCCGATTTTCTACGCGCCGTTGGCGTTGAGCGGGCCGTCATCGCAGGCCACTCGATGGGAGGGGCCATTGCCATGTGCCTGGCTCTGGACTTCGCCGGGCTGGTGAGCGGACTGGTACTGGTGGCGACGGGGGCCCGGCTGCGTGTGGCGCCGGCCATACTGGAAGGCATCCGCGACGATTTTGCGCAAAGCGTGGCGCTGATCACCCGTTACGCCTGGTCGGCACAGGCTCCGGCCCGCCTGGTGGCCCGGGGACGGAAAGGACTGCTGGAAACGGACCCGGCGGTGCTGTTGAGCGACTTCACCGCCTGCGATCGTTTCGATGTCATGGACCGGTTGGGAGAGATCAGGGTGCCGACGCTGGTGGTGGTGGGTACCGAGGATCAGCTCACGCCCCCCAGGTACGCCCTCTTCCTGGCCGGCCACATCCCCGGCGCATTGCTGGCGGTGATCGAGGGCGCCGGCCATATGGTGATGCTTGAGCAGCCGGACGAGGTCGAGAAGGCAGCTGTCTCTTATACACATCT
>JAOACN010000490.1 GCA_026417815.1 Chloroflexaceae bacterium
GGCGATGGCGAGGTCTACCTCAACCGCACTCACCCCTTCGTCGAAGGGTTGGCGACCTATGTGCTGGATAGCGCCCTCGATCCCCTGAGCGACAGCGTGGCGCGGCGCTGCGGGGTCATTCGCACCCGCGCGGTGGCGAAGCGCACGACGCTGCTGCTGCTGCGCCTGCGCCACCACATTATCGCCAGGCGTGGCGAGCGCGAGATGCCCCTGCTGGCCGAGGAGTGCGCGTTGCTGGCCTTCGCCGGGGCGCCGGAGCGGGCCGAGTGGCTCGACGCGGCGGCAGCCGAGGCCCTGCTCGACGCCCGCGCCGACGCCAACATCGGTCCCGATCAGGCGACGCACTTTCTGCGGATGGTTCTCGACAACTTCGATGCGCTCTGGCCCCATCTGAACCAGGCGGCCCGCGAGCGGGGACAGCAGGTGCTTGAGGCCCATCGCCGGGTGCGTAGCGCCGCCCGCGCCCGTGGGATCAGCTACCGTGTCGAAGCGCAGACGCCGCCCGATGTGCTGGGGGTGTATATTTTCCTGCCAGACGGTCATGCGCATGGCACAACGCCGCGATGAAAACCGGCCCCCGTACCGGACGGTTGCAGCGCGCTGCGGCCCCTACCGCCTATTTCCACTTCAGGATAACTCCTCCGGCGGCGAAGGCCCGCCTGCGCGGGCCGGGGCGCGGTTCCACCGGGTCGCCCGGCGGCTAATGAAGATTTATAAACCGGTATGCGCCCGGTCGCCCGGCGGGCCTGGCAGCAGTAGCCCGCGGCTTCAGCCGCCAGGCAACCTATGGTAAAAGGCAACCACCCATGACCACCCGCTCCCGCGCCACCTTTCTCACCATCCGCAGCGAAGGGGCCATCCTGCCGTCCGACCTGCTGCGGCGCATTGTGGACGGCGATAGGGACCTGGACGGGCTGACGCCCGCCGCCTACCACCTGGTCGAGGGCGAACGGATCAATGAGGCGATCAACCGCGCCTGGAGCCGCCTGCTGGGCCTCTGGGCCGGCTTCCGCGGGGCCGTGGCGAAGCTGCCCCCCGGCGATCCCGCCACCGGCCTCACCCGCGACCGCTGGTTGCTGCCGCTGTTCCAGGAACTGGGCTATGGCCGCTTGCAGCCCGCCAGGGCCATCGAACTGAACGGCAAGCAGTACGCCATCTCGCACGCCTGGGGCCACGTCCCCATCCACCTGGTGGGCTGCGGCGTGGATCTCGACCGGCGCGCCCCCGGCGTCGCCGGGGCGGCCAGGGGCAGCCCCCACAGCCTGCTGCAAGAGGTGCTCAACGGCGCCGACACGCACCTGTGGGGCTTCGTCTCCAACGGGCTGCGGCTGCGGGTGCTGCGCGACAATGTGCGCCTCACCCGCCAGGCGTATGTCGAGTTCGACCTGGAGGCCATGTTCGAGGGGCAGGTCTACGCCGACTTTGCGCTCCTCTGGCTGCTCTGCCACCAGTCGCGGGTGGAGGCCGAGCGCCCCGAGCAGTGCTGGCTCGAACGCTGGTCGCGCGCGGCCCAGGAGCAGGGCGTCCGGGCGCTGGACCAGTTGCGCGACGGGGTGGAACGGGCGATCACCGCCCTCGGGCGCGGCTTCCTGGCCCACCCCGCCAACGGCGCGCTGCGCGAGCGGCTGCGCTCGGGCGCGCTGAGCGCGCAGGACTACTACCGCCAGGCGCTGCGCCTGGTCTACCGCCTGCTGTTCCTCTTTGTCGCCGAGGAGCGCGACCTGCTGCTCGACCCGCGCGCCAGCGCCGAGGCCCGCGAACGCTACACCCGCTTCTACGCCCTCTCCGGCCTGCGCCGCCTGGCCGAGCGGCGCGTCGGCACGCGCCACGCCGACCTGTACCGGCGCGTCCGGCTGGTGATGGGCCTGCTCGGCAGCGACGAGGGCGCGCCCGGCCTGGGCCTGCCCGCCCTGGGCGGCTTCCTCTTCTCCAGCGCCGCCCTGCCCGACCTCGAAGAGGCCGAACTGGCCAACCACGACCTGCTGGAGGCCATCCGCGCCCTGGCCTTCGTGCAGGATCGCCACGGGCGCCGCGCGGTGGACTACAAGAACCTCGGTTCCGAAGAACTGGGCAGCGTCTACGAGTCGCTGCTGGAGCTGCGCCCCGTCCTGAACCTCGACGCGCCCGATTTCGCCCTCGAACGCGTCGGCGGCAGCGAGCGCAAGACCAGCGGCAGCTACTACACGCCGGGCAGCCTGATCGCCTGCCTGCTCGACACGGCCCTCGACCCCGCGCTCGACGCGGCGGCCCGGCAGCCCGACGCGGAACGGGCCATCCTCGACCTGAAGATCGTTGATCCGGCCTGCGGCAGCGGCCACTTCCTGATCGCCGCGGCCCACCGCTTGGCGCGACGGCTGGCGGCGCTGCGCACCGGCGACGACGAGCCGGCGCCCGAGGCCCTGCGCGCCGCCCTGCGCGAGGTGATCGGGCGCTGCATCTACGGCGTCGACGTCAACCCGATGGCGGTCGAGCTGTGCAAGGTGAGCCTGTGGATGGAGGCCCTCGAACCTGGCAAGCCCCTCACTTTCCTCGACCACCACATTCGCTGCGGCAACAGCCTGATCGGCGCCACGCGGGACCTGGTGGAGCAGGGCCTCCCCGACGACGCCTACCGGCCCATCGCCGGCGACGACAAAGCCGCCGCGGCCGCCTTCCGCAAGCGCAACGCCAACGAACGCAAGGCGCGCGAGCGGGGCCAGGCGCCCCTGCCCCTCGACTTCGGCGCGGCCCACGGGCTCGACGCGGCGGCGCAGGCGGCGCGGCAGCTCGAAGCCATGCCCGACGCCAGCCCGCGGGCGCTGCGCGAAAAACAGGCCGCCTACGAGCGCCTGCGCCTCGACGCCTACGACACCCGCGTCCTCTACGACCTGTGGACGGCGGCCTTCTTCCTGCCGCTGACCGACCCCAACGACCCGACCATCCCCACCAGCCAGGACATCTGGAACTTCAGCCAGCGCCCCGCCGCCGCCGACGGGCGCATGATCGGCCGCGCCGTCGAAGTGGCCCGGCACGCGGGCTTCTTCCACTGGGAACTGGAGTTTCCCCAGGTGTTTGGGGGCGTGGGGAGCGGAGAGGCGGGGAGCGAGGAGCAGGGAGCGGGGAGCGGGGAGCGGGGAGCGGGGAGCGGGGGGCTGATGGACGCTGAGCACGCAACCGGCGATAGCCCGCGCCGGCGGGCTTCGCACCCCGTAGCCCGCGGCTTCAGCCGCCGGGCGGACATGGACCAGCCCGCGCCGGCAGGCGTCGCGCCAGCAGCCCGCACCGTCAACCGCCCCGCCCCCGGGGCG
>JAOACN010000510.1 GCA_026417815.1 Chloroflexaceae bacterium
CGCCCCGGGCGGCGCCGGTGAACCCGCCCCGTGGCGACGCATGCCCATTCCGACGAACAATCCACCCGGCGGCGGCCCGTAGAGACGGCCCGCCGGGCCGTCTCTACGCCCGCCCCGGGACCGGCAACGCCACCCCGCGGCGGCGCGGCCCCCCACCGGCCCCGGGACCGGCGCGCGATACGGGCGCGGCGCGGCCCCCGACGGCCCCGTGGCGACGCGCGCCCATCCCGACGAATCACCCCCCCGCGGCGGCCCGTAGAGACGGCCCGCCGGGCCGTCTCTACGGCGGCCCCGGGACCGGCCACGCCGCCCCGCGGCGCCGCCGCCCCCCACCGGCCCCGGGACCGGCCACGCCGCCCCGCGGCGCGGCGCGGCCCCGTCGTGCGGTTGCGCCTTCCTTACCCGGCGTGAAGATTCCCTCCCCCGACGCGACGCGGCACGGGTGTACGATCGCCGGTATCCGGCCCCGAATGCCGGCTCGCTGCGCATGCAAGGAGGCAGCAATGCGAATCGTCGTGCTCACGACCCAGGATAATTACACTGTCGGGCTGCGGGCGGCCGCCGCCGCCATTCAGCGCGACCACGGCGTGCCGGTCGCCATCACTGTCTACACCGGTGCGGACCTGGCCGACCCGACCCGCCTGGCCGAGGTGAAAGACGAAGTGGCCCGGGCCGATTTTGTGCTCGGCGCGATGCTCTTCGGCGAGGCCTATGTGCGCCCGCTGGAGCCTATCCTCGCCGGCGCCACCTGCCCGGTTGCTGTGATTATGAGCAACCCCACCCTGGCGCGGCTGACGCGCATGGGTAAGTTCACCCTCGGCGATCAGGGCGCTGAAGGCGGCCACCATGGGATCATGCAGGCCCTCAAGCCGAAGCATGGCCACGGCGAGGTGTCGCGCCAGCTTGCCATGGTCAAGGGGCTGACCAGGATCCTGAAGTTCCTGCCCGGGCGCTTCCGCGACCTGCACAGCTTCATCAGCCTGCACCAGTACTGGGTCAACAACAGCCCCGAGAACCTGCAACGCATGCTCTGCCTGATCGGCGAGCGTTACGTGCCCGAGCTGCGGGGCCGCCTGCCCGTGCGCGACGCCGACCTCTACCCCGATGTGGCCCTCTGGCACCCCGACGCGCCGGCGCCCTTCGCCGACCTGAAGAGCTACGAGAAGTGGCAGCGTAAACGCCGCCTGCGGCTCGACCGGGGCGTGGTGGGGCTGCTCTCGCTGCGGGTGATTACCCTTGGAAACAACGTAGCCCACCTGGGCGCCCTCGTCCACGCGCTGGAGGCGCGCGGGCTGGAGGCGCGGGTGGCCTACACCGCCACGCTGGATAACCGGCCCGCCCTCGACTTTTTCAAGGACGCCCATGGCCAGGCGACGATTGATGTGCTGCTCACCACCTCGGGCTTCGCCATGGCCGGCGGTATGGCCCAGAGCCGCCCCGAGGAGGCCCGCGCGGCCCTCGAGGCGCTCAACGTCCCCTTCCTCCAGGCCATTCCCCTGGTGTTCCAGCGCGTCGAGGAGTGGCGGCGCGATGAGCGCGGCCTGAACCCGATGCACATCGCCATGAACGTAGCCCTGGCCGAACTCGAAGGCGCGACCGAGCCACTGGTTTATGGCGGCCCCTCGGGCGACAGCGGGGTGGCCGTGCCCGTGCCCGAGCAGATCGAGCGCCTGGCCGACCGCGTGGCCCGCCGCGTGGCCCTGCACCGCAAGACCAACGCCGAGAAGCGCGTCGCCCTGGTGCTCTTCAACTTCCCCCCCAATATGGGCAGCATCGGCACCGCCGCCTACCTGGACGTGTTCGCCAGCGTCTACCGCCTGCTCGGCGAACTGAAGGCCGCCGGCTACCAGGTGGAACTGCCGGCCAGCGCCGAGGCCCTGCGCCAGATGGTGGTCGAAGGCAACGCGCTGATCAACGGCACCGACGCCAATGTGGCCGCCTATCTGAGCGTCGAGGAGTACCGTCGGCTCTTCCCCGCCTACACCGAGATCGAACCCTTCTGGGGGCCGGCGCCCGGCCAACTGCTGAGCGATGGCCGGCGCTTCCAGATCCTGGGGCGCCAGTTGGGTAACGTGTTCATCGGCGTGCAGCCTACCTTCGGCTACGAGCGCGACCCCATGCGCCTGCTCATGGCCCGCGACGCCGCCCCGCACCACGGCTTCGCCGCGTTCTACACGTGGATCGACCGGGTCTTCGCCGCCGATGCCGTGGTACACATCGGCACCCACGGGGCGCTGGAGTTCATGCCCGGCAAACAGGCCGGTCTGGGGCCGACCTGCTGGCCGGCCCGGCTCCTCGGCGGCCTGCCCAACATCTACTACTACTGCGTCAACAACCCCAGCGAGGGCACCATCGCCAAACGGCGCGGCGCGGCCACCCTGGTCAGCTACCTGGTGCCGCCCGTGCAGCACGCCGGGCTGTACAAGGGCCTGCGCCAGTTGAAGGACAGCATCGAACAGTACCGCCAGCGCCCCGATCCCGGCCTGCTGGAAACCATTGACGCCCTGGCGCAACAGGTGGGCCTGGGCGCGGCCAGCGGCGCCGAGACCGGGAACCAGGACGCCGAGGCGTACCTGGCCCGCCTGAGCCACGCACTGCTGGAGATCGAGCAGCGCCTCATCCCGGTCGGGCTGCACGTTCTGGGGCGGCCGCCCGAGGCCGACGAGTTGACCGACATTCTCACCCTGGTGGCGGCCTTCCAGCGCCCCGTCTCCGGCGCGCCGACCCTCCCCGAGCGCGTCGCCGCCAGTATGGGCCTGGACCACGCCGCCCTGCGCCGCGCCATCGCCAGCGCCCCCCGGGCCCAGGAGCAGTGGCGGGCGATCGAGGATCGCTGTCGCGCCGCCGTGCGCCGCATGGTGGAGGGCGGGCCGCTGGAACTGGAAGGGGTGGACGCCGGTGAACTGGCCCCCCTGGCGAACTTCCTGCAAGACCTGCTCACGCGGCTGCGCACCGACAACGAGGTGCGCGGGCTGCTCAACGCCCTCGCCGGCGGCTACACCCCACCCTCCGGCGGGAACGACGTGGTGCGCGACCCCTCGGTGGTCCCCACCGGGCGCAATCTCCATGGCCTCGACCCCTACCGCATGCCGAACGAAGCCGCCCAGACCGAAGGCGCCGCCTGCGTGCGCGAACTGCTGGCCCGCCTCGCCGCCGAGCAGGGCGCGCTGCCCGAAACGGTAGCCATGGTCCTCTGGGGCACCGACAACATCAAGACCGGCGGCGAAGGGGTGGCGCAGGCCCTCGCCCTGCTCGGCGCCCGCGCCGTCACCGACGAACTGGGCAAGGTCGCCGACGTCGCCCTCATCCCCCTGGCCGAACTGGGGCGCCCAAGGGTGGACGTGGTCTGCACCGTGAGCGGGATTTTCCGCGACCTGATGGCCCACCAGGCCATGCTGATCGACAAAGCCGCGCGCCTCGCCGCTACCGCCGACGAGCCGCCAGAGGCCAACTTCGTGCGCAAGCATGCCCTGGCGCTGGCCGAGACGCTGGGCGTGAGTCTCGAAGAAGCCGCGGCGCGCGTCTTCTCCAACGCCCCCGGCTCCTACGGGGCCAACGTCAACCACATGGTCGAACAAAGCACCTGGCAGGACGACCAGGAACTGGGCGAGGTCTTCATGAACCGCAAAGGCTTCGCCATGACCCCCGGCGGCGAGTGGCACGAGGCGCGGCCCCTGCTGGAGGGCGTGCTGGCCACCGTCGAAGCCACCTTCCAGAACGTGGACAGCGTCGAGACCGGCATCTCCGACGTTGATCACTACTACGAGTACCTTGGCGGCGTCACCAAGAGCGTGGAGCGCCTGCGCGGCGCGCGGCCCACGGTGATGGTCGCCGAAGTCGAGGCCCTCAGCGGGGCCAGCGGCGGCCGGGTGCGCTCCCTGGAGCAGATGGTGCGCCTGGAGAGCCGCGCCAAGCTGCTCAACCCGAAGTGGTTCGAGGGCATGCTCGCCCACGGCTACGAAGGCGTGCACGAGATCGAAGTGCGCGTCAGCAACACCTACGGCTGGAGCGCCACCGCAAACGCCGTGGACGGCTGGGTCTACCAGGGCGTCGCCGAGACCTACCTGCTCGACGAGGCCATGCGCGAGCGCCTGGCCCGGCTCAACCCCCACGCCACCGCGGGGATGGCCCGCCGGCTGCTCGAAGCCTGCGAACGGGGCTTCTGGGAGGCCGACGAAGAAACCCTCGAACGGCTGCGCAGCATCTACGCCGACCTGGAGGACCGCCTGGAGGGGGTGACGGGGTAATGCCATTGTGGATTTTGGATTTTGGATTTCGGATTGCTAGATATGGCAATCCAAAATCCAAAATCCAAAATCCAAAATCGAATAAGGCGCTTGCCCTTTGCCATTTCCGCCCCTCCTTGCTATACTGGCCCCGCTTCGCGACCCTACCAGAGCGGAGAGGGATGGCCGTGAAAATCTACAAAGCCCGCGCCCCGATGCGCATTGGCTTCTTTGGCGGCGGTACCGACGTCAGCCCCTACGCCGAGGAGTACGGCGGCAAGGTCCTCAACTGCACCATCAATCTATATGTGCGCTGCATGCTCAGCCCGAGCGCCGAGCCGGGCCTGATCATCCGTTCGCTCGACCTGCAAGAGGTCAGCCGGCAGGTCAGCGGGCGGGCCTGGGACGGGCGGCTGCCCCTGCCCCAGGCGGTGCTCGACGCCATACCCCACCTGCGTCCGGCCTTCACCCCCGAGCGCCCCGGCTACAAGATCACCATGTTCAGCGACGCGCCCCCCGGCAGCGGATTGGGCTCCTCGTCGGCCCTGGTGGTGAGCATGCTCAAACTGCTCTACGCCGTCGCCGGCGAGAGCTACGACCCCCACGAACTGGCCGAACTGGCCTACCGCATCGAACGCGCCGACCTGGGCATTCCCGGCGGGCGCCAGGACCAGTACGCCGCCGTCTTCGGCGGCATGTGCGTCTACCACTTCGGCGCCGGGCGGGTGATTGTCGAGCCAGTGGTGATGGACCCCACCGCCCTGCTTGAGTTGGAAAGCTGCCTGATCATCGGCTACATCGGCGACCGGCAACTGCTGCGCCGTCACCTGATGGAGGACCAGGTGCAGCGCCTGGTAAAAGGCGACACCCTGCGCTACCACGACGAGACCAAAGCCTTCGTCGACCAGGCGGCGCGCTACCTGCGCGAACTACGCATCGCCGACTTCGGGCGCCTGCTCCACGACGCCTGGGAGGTGAAGAAGGCCTTCTCGCCCCACATTGCTCCCCCGGTCGTCGAAGAGGTCTACGCCCTGGCATTGCGTCACGGCGCCTGGGGTGGCAAGATCACCGGCGCGGGCGGCGGCGGCTTCATGGACTTTGCATGCCCCTTCGACCGCCGACTGGAGCTGGAGCGCGCCCTGACCGCCGCGGGAGTAGTGGTGCGCCCGTTCTCGTTTGTTTCCCACGGCGTGCAATCCTGGGCCGTCGAAGCCGCCCCCTCGGAGCGCGCCATCACCGGTTGAAGTTTGAACGACCTGCCAGAAGATGCGCGGCCCACGTTCATTAGTTTGACACCGTGGCGTGGCATCATCGTGCGGCGACCAGGGGGAAGGCCAGGCAGGCCACCCAGGCGGGGAAACTCCTTGAGTAGAGGGGTTTCCCCGTTGGATTCTTGTCCGCCTTTGGGGCCACTTGTCTAAAAGCCTTCCAAAAATGGCATTCTCCGTCCTGATGCGCCAGGAACAGGAGACAGCGATACGCCCCTGCTCGGTGGAAGCGTCGGGGCAGGGCCGCGCCCGGCAGAGACTGTTATGCCGTCGCGCCCGGGCGCGACGAATGGTATAATCTCGTACTGGTTGGGCCGAAAAACCTTGCGGCCCCCCGTTGGACCGAAAAATCTCTCGACCTACGGGACAACCCGGTTCTCCCGGCGCGCCGCGAGCCAGAGGGTTTCTGCCCCCGACCTCGCTGGTCCGGCACACCTGCGAGGTTCGGGTTATCTGCAAAACGAGCATGATAGTTCGTGTAAGGGCTTCGCCCTCCCAGCCCCTCCCGTGAGGAACGTATGCGCCCGATTGTCATCGTTGCGTTGACCCTGCTGGCGGCCACGATGCTGGTGGCGGGCTGTGGCGCGGGGTCCGGCAATACGAGCCGCGGGGTCGCCATTGGCCAGCCGCTGCCACACGCCGAGTTCACCACCGGGCGCGGCGAGCGGGTCAGTGTGGCGGATCTGCGGGGCAATCCCGCGGTGATCAACTTCTGGGCCACCTGGTGCGCGCCGTGCCGCGAGGAGATCCCTGTGCTGCAGGCCGCCCACGCCGAGCACGGCCAGAACGGGGTGGCCTTCCTCGCCGTTACCGATGAGTTGCCCACCACTGTGCGCCCGTTCATGGAGCAGATCGCTATGACCCTCCCGGTCTGGTACGACCCTGGCGGTCGCGCCGGGCAGCGCTACGCCATTCAGAGCATTCCCACCACCTTCTTTCTCGACGCCGACGGGCGCCTGGTGGCCCGCCATACCGGCGCGTTGAACCGCCGGCAGCTCGAGGCCTACCTGCAGCAACTCACGACGGAGCGCCAGGAGCAGCAGGCGCCCCCCGCCGGCGATCCCCCTCTGCCGACCCGCATCCCCGCCCCCGGCGGCGCCGATACGGTTGGCTGGCGGCGCGCAGTCCCGGCCCTCGCCTCGTGACGCCCATCGGATGGGGAAATGGGGAAACCTGGTTTCCCCATTTCCCTGCGGACGGCAGCGGGGCGCCGCTCCTCACCCGCCCCCGCCTCGCTGCGCTCGGCGCCCCCTCCCTCTCCACCAACGGTGGAGAGGGAGGGGGCAGGGGGAGGGTGAGGACCTCAAACCTGAGAAGCAAGAGGAGACTTCCCCATGTCCTCCCAACCGCAGTACCGCCTGGCCCGGCGTCTGGCCCAGCTCGAACCGTCGGCCACCACCGCAATGAACGCCCGCGTGCAGCAGTTGCGCGCCGAAGGCGTCAAGGTGATCTCGTTCAGCGTTGGCGAACCTGACTTCAACACCCCCGAGCCGATTAAGGCCGCCGCGATTGAGGCGATCCACAAGAACTACACCCACTACACCCCGGCCGGCGGCATCGCCGAGTTGCGCAAGGCCGTGGCCACCCGCGTCAGCGAGGACCAGGGGCTGAGCTACGGCATCAACCAGGTGACAGTGACGACCGGGGCCAAGGAAGCCCTCTACCTGGCCTTCCAGGCCCTCTGCGACGACGGCGACGAGGCGATTATCCCTGCGCCGTACTGGGTGAGTTATGTCGAGCAGGCCAAACTGGCGGGCGCGGTTCCCGTCACGCCCATGGCGACCGAGGCCACCGGCTTCAAGCTCACCGCCGAGCAGTTGCGGGCGGCGCTCACCCCCCGCACGCGGCTGATCGTCCTCAACTCGCCCTCGAATCCCACCGGGGCGGTGTACAGCGCCGAAGAACTCCAGGCCCTCGCCGAGGTGATCCGCGGCAGCGAGGCGCTGGTGATTACCGACGAGATCTACGACGCCATCAGCTACGTGCCCTACGCCCGGCTCCTGCGGGTGGCCCCCGACCTGGCCGACCGCACCCTGGTGGTCAACGGCGCCTCCAAGGCCTACGCGATGACCGGCTGGCGCATCGGCTACGTGGCCGGGCCGCAGGCGATCATTACGGCGATCAAAGATATTCAGAGCCATTCCAGCCCCCATACCGCCTCGATCTCGCAGTACGCGGCCCTGGCGGCCTACACGCCCAACCCCGAGCTTGACGAGACGGTGCGCGAGATGGTCGCTGCCTTCCACCGACGCCGCGATCTGATCCTGGAACTGCTCGCCGAGATCCCCGGCGTCACCTGCAATGTGCCCGATGGGGCCTTCTACGTCTTCCCCAATGTCAGCGCCCTCCTGGGGCAGCCGTTGAAGAACGGCATCGTTTGCGATAGCAGCGATGCCTTGAACACCTACCTGCTCGATCAGGCCCACATTGCCTGCGTGAGTGGGGAGTCGTTCGGCGCGCCGGGCTTTCTGCGGCTCTCCTACGCTACCAGCGAGGAGGAGATCGTCGAGGGCATGCGGCGCTTCCGCGCCAGCCTGGGGTGAAGGAGGGCCGAAGCATCGGCTGCGCCGGTGCTTCGGCCTTACGGAGCGAGGGCCGACCCATCACGTGTGCCTGGACCAGTCGCGTGACAACCTGGTTGCAATGGACAGTCTTTCGCGGGAAGGGCCGCGCCCCCCCACCGCCGCCTCGCTCGCCGCGCTCGTCCCGCGCCTGGCGGGCCAGCGTGTGCTGGTCATCGGCGATCTAACCCTTGACGAGTACCTGTACGGGCGAGCGACGCGCCTCTCCCGTGAGGCGCCCATCCCGGTGCTGGAGTTCCTGCGGCGCGAGGTGATCCTGGGCGGGGCGGCCAATCCTGCCCGGAACATCGTGGCGGTGGGCGGCTTCGCCACCCAGGTGGGGATCATCGGCGCGGACAGCGAGGGTGAGCAGGTGCGCGCCCTCTGCGAAGCGGCTGGCATTGACGCCGCCGGGTTAATCGTCGTTCCCGAACGGCCCACGACGCGCAAGACGCGCATCCTGGCCGATGAGGCGCCCCGCCTGCCGCAGCAGGTGGCGCGCCTCGACCGGCTGGAACGCGCCCCGCTGGGGCCGGAGGACGAGGCGCGGGTCGTGGAGATGCTCCACGCCCTGGTACCTGGCCACGCCGCGGTGCTGTGCTCTGACTATCAACTGGGGTTGTTGACGCCGCAGGTGGTACGCGCGGTGCGGGCGCTCTGCCAGGCGCACGGGACACTCTTCTGCGTGGATGCCCAGGGCAACTCGCGCTACTACACCGGGGCCGACCTGTTTCGCTGCAACAACCGCGAAGCCGAGGCGGCCCTGCAACAACCCTTGCGCAGCGAAGCCGACTTCCAACGCGGGGTCGGCCGGCTTCGCGTCGAGCTGGACGCGCGGCTGATCATGGTCACCCGCGGCCCCGAAGGCTTATCGTTGGAAGGTGAGGGGGTGGCCTACACCCACGTGCCGGCGCTGCAGATCAGTGAGGTCTACGACACGACCGGGGCGGGCGATACCTTTGTGGCCGTGGCGACCATGGCACTGGCCGCCGGCATCGGGCCGATCGAAGCGGCGCGCCTGGCCAATGCCGCCGCGGCCCTGGTGGTGCGGCGCTTCGGCAACGCCGTGGTAACGCCCGAAGAACTGCGCGATGCGCTGAGGTGAATATGGGTCCTCGCGGGCCTGGGAAGCCCGAAATGCTCACTGCAGAGGGCGTAGAGTAGCGTGGACGGTTTCAAAACGTCCATCCTCTGCGCGCCCTGCGGTGAACCTGAACAGGTCCACCCGCTTTCGCCGTATTCACATCGGTCTGCGGAAGAAAAGGAAGGTAGAGACTCACGCCTGGGCCTTGAACGCCGCCAGGGCCTCCTGTTCGTCCTGGTAGATCTCGGCGTACTGGGCCAGGCCGACCATGCGGAAGATCTTCTGGAAATGCTGGGAGAGGCCGCTGACGGCGAGTTTCTGGTCGTTCCGCGTGACCTCGGTCACGATGCCGATCAAAATGGCGATCCCCGCGCTGTTGATGTAATCATTCTGGCGAAAGTTCAACAGCACGTTCCGCGCGCCTTTGCTGGTTACCTCGCGATAGGCGTTATTGATCTTCTCCTCGGCGAAGGTGGTCACATCGCCTGAGAGGTCAATAATCGCCACCCCATCGCGCTCGCGGGTGCTGACCGTCAACTCGTCTTCAAGCATCATAAGGCTCCTCCCCCATCTCTGAACGCCAGGACCCCGGCGGCGCCCGGTTGTGTTACCGTCGATAGCCAGTGCTCCGAATCAACCCCGTTCGCGACCCCGCGCCGCGCCCTGGCTGCGAGTCGGGCCTCAGCCGTGGAGATCGTGCCCCGGTTGGCGATGAAACGCGAAGCGAAAACGGTTCCCCGGTCCGGGCCAGGGCACAAAACCGGCTTCATCACACAACTGGCTGATGAGCAGCAGACCCATGCCCCGCAACGAACCCCGGCCAGCCACCTTCTCGCCAATGCTGAGCGGCCTGGCGCCCGAAGTGTACTGGCGCACCCCCTGGTCAAGCACCTCCACCACCAGACGCTCGTCCTCGAACCGGCAGAAGATCTGTACCCGAAGGCCCGGATTGAGCGAATTGCCGTGCTCCATCGCATTGACGCAGACCTCGCACAGGACCGTCTTGAGATCTTCGATGCGTTCGTCTGGAATGCTGAGACGACGGGCAAACGCAGCGATTGCGTCCCGAGCAATGACTTCGTAGCCCAGCTCGCTGGGCAGAGAAAGCTCAAGACTCGCATGAGAGCAGGCGGAGGCGCTCATTGCTCGAGATGGATCACCATACGTATCTGGTTGCCGCCGCTGGGTGCGGTAGAAAACTCAACTTCGTCCATAAGCTCGCGGATCAGCCAGATGCCCCAGCCACCCTTATCGTCCCGTTCAAGGACCTCTTCGATGACGGGACGGCGCGTTGCCCGACTCTGATCGAAGGGTTTGCGCCCCTGGTCGGCCACATCAACGATCAACTCATCGGCGCGGGCGGTTAGCAGGACCACGACCTTCATCGCCGCGTCGTGTTCGTTGCCGTGCTCGATCGCATTGGTCACCGCCTCGCTGACCGCGGTTTTCAGCGACTCGACGCGATCGGGCTGAAACCCCATCCGGCGTGCCAGGGACGAGGCAGTATCCATTGCTACGCGCTCGTAGCCGAGCTTGCTCGGCAGGCGTAGTTCGATCACTCGTTCGATTGGCTCACGCGGTGGGGTTTCGCCGCTCATGCGTATGAGATCTACTATGGCCTGTTAACCAGGAGAGCCGCACTCGCACTTGCGGCGGCACTACCGTTCCGGCGAGGTGCAGAGGGGGTGGCCCTCCGCAAAATGGTTTCCCGTCTGCAGCGGCGGACTCATTTCGGCTTCGCCCGCATGTGTACCTGCCACGGGCGGTAAAGGGGATTGCGGGGAGGCACAGCCTCCCCGCGCCTCTCCAACACGGCGATGTAGGTAAGAACCAGGTCTAACAACAAATAGCATGTGTTGTGACACACGGTCTGCCGAAGATAATAACATAGAGCAGGATAGTGACGCAATAGGACGAAAGTTCGAATGCAGATGGGGAGAAGGGCGCTAGGAGGGCCGATGCAACATCCTGGGAGACAGGTCCAAACCTTATGTAGAAATGTGGAGGGGTGGGGCAGACTATAGTAGTCTTCTTCAGGTACGGACGCAGCGCGCAGGACGCAGCGCGCAGGACGCAGCGCGCAGGACGCAGCGCGCAGGACGCAGCGCGCAGGACGCAGCGCGCAGGACGCAGCGCGCAGGACGCAGCGCGCAGGACGCAGCGCGC
>JAOACN010000564.1 GCA_026417815.1 Chloroflexaceae bacterium
ATGTGTATAAGAGACAGGTCATGGCCCTCGACTATCGCAAAGACATTGACGGCGTGCATCCCATCAACGCCGGGCTGCTGGCCCAGGGGCGCCCGGCCATGGTGCCCAATACCCCCGCTGGCGGCATGGCCCTGCTCCAGCACTACGGGGTGGAACTGCGGGGCCGGCGGGCCGCCGTGGTGGGCCGCAGCGCCGTCGTCGGGCGCCCGATGGCCCACCTGCTCACCACGGCCGACGCCACGGTGACCCTGTGCCACTCGCGCACGGCGGATCTCGGCGCCGTGCTCCGCGAGTGCGAAATCGTGTGTGTCGCCGTGGGGCGTCCAGGCTTGATTACTGCGGAGATGATCCGCCCGGGGGCCGTGGTGGTTGATTTTGGCACCAACGTGCGTGAGGACGGCAGTCTCGTCGGCGACGTGGATTTCGCCGCCGTGGCCGAGGTGGCGGGGATGCTCACCCCGGTGCCGGGCGGCGCCGGTCCGGTTACCAACGCGGTGCTGCTGAAGAACCTGATTGCTGCTACCCGCAGCCGTTTGACCCTTCCGGGGTGAAAGCGAGTTTCCCTGTCTCCGAGAGGGCTTCGCGCTCCTCAACGGGGGTTGGCCTGCGGCCCCCGCGGGATTTCCCTCTGCGGTGCGGCTTCGTTACGTCGCACCGCGGAGGGACGTTCCGAAGGGCGCAGCCCTCCGATCCTGCCCTACAAGGAGAAGTCGTGATCCGAAATCTTCTTAGATGTCTATGAAAATCCTGGTGCTTGGCGCGGATGGTCGGACCCACGCCCTGGTCTGGAAACTGTTCAACCACTCCACGGCTGAGGTGCTGGTGGCCCCGGGCAATGGCGGGGCGGTGCAACTGGCGGCGCAGGTCGATCTCGACCCGACCAACGTGGTCGAGGTGGCCCGCTGGGCGTTTGCCGAACAGGTGGACCTGATCGTGCCCGCCGGCAGCGCCCCTCTGCGCGCCGGGCTGGTGGATGAAGTGGTCGCGATGCACATTGGCGTGTGCGGCCCGGCGCAGCGAACGACGCTGATCGAGGGGAGCCGCTGCTTCGCGCGGGCCTTTCTGGAGCGCCACGGCCTGCCCCTGCCCCGCGGGCGGGTCTGCCCCGATCTCGCCACGGCCGAGAAGTACCTCGCCAGCCAGCCGTTGCCGGTGGTGATCAAGACCGACGATCCCGACGGTGGCGCGACGATCCACACCGACCGGTACGCGGCCCTGGAGGCCCTGCGGGCCGCTTTTGCCGCCATGGCCGGCGATGAGCAGAGCGGGGTGGTGATTGAGGAACACCCCTCCGGGCCGCTGGTCGGCTTCTCTGCGCTTACCGATGGGACGACGGCCCTGCCATTGCTGCCGGTGCGTCTCTACGAGCAGCCTGGTCCTGAACCGGACAGCCCGGCGGCGCCGGGCCTGGGCGCCGTAGCGGGGAACTCGGTCTATGCCCGTAAACTGGGGGAGTACCTGCACCAGCGCATCATGCTACCGCTCATTGCTGCGCTGCGCCAGGAGAGCCTGCCCTACTGGGGGTTTCTCGGCATTGACTGCGTGATCACCAACCACGGCCCCCTCCTTGTCGGCCTGCGCTGCAGCCTGCGCGACATGGAGGCCCAGGCGGTGCTGCCGCGGTTGGAGAGCGACCTGCTGCCGTTGATCGAAGCGGCCATTGCCCATCGGCTCGACCGCGAACCGCCCCTGGTCTGGCGCGACGAGGCCAGCGTGGCGCTGGCGCTGGTCTCCCAGGGATACCCGCACCACTACCCGCTGGGGGCCGAAATCAACGGGCTGAATGAGGTTGAGGAGGGTGTGCTGGTCTTTCACGGCCAGACCCACAATCCTGCCGGTCTACGGTACGCGCCGGCGAGCCGGGGCGGGCTGGCCTCCCTGCTCCGCGGCGCCGCGCCCGCAGGCGGCATTACCCTCACCGGAGGACATGTGGTGACCGTGGTGGCGCTTGGGGCGACCCTGGCCGGAGCGCGGGGGCGGGCGCTGCTCAACGCCGAACGGATCCGGTTCCCCGGGCGCACCTATCGCGAGGACGTCGGCGCGCGCGAGTTTGGGTAGCGTGATTGACACCGTTAACGCGGCGTGTTATACTCAGCAGTAATAACGCACCGCGTTATACACTGCCGTGGTGGTACATGCTGTGGTATCATTTGAGGTCACGGCAGGGTACAGCACATAGACGTGAGGAGGACCACCATGTCGTCCGCCGAGGAAATCGAAGTCAACGTCCGGCAGATCGAAGAGGCCGCGCCGCCCGCCGAGCAGCCTATGATGGTGTTCGACGTGATGCGCAAGCTGTTGCTGGCCGGCGTCGGGGCCGTCGCGCTTACCCGCGACGAGGTCGAGGCGTTCCTGAACCGGCTGGTTGAGCGGGGCGAGATCGCCCAGAAGGACGCGCAGCGCCTGCTCGATGAGACAATGGCGAAGTTCCGCAACGTGGGACAGTCGCGGGTCGCGCAGGCTGAGAGCCAGGTGAGCAGCATCTCCGTGCAGGTGGAGAACAACCTGGAGCAGTTCCTGAACCGGCTCAACATTCCCTCGAAGCGCGATATTGACGAACTGAGCGCCAAGATCGCCGAACTGGCCGCCCGGGTCGAGGAACTGCGCCTGGTGCAGGAGCAGTCGGGCAAGGGGCCCTCCCGGAAAAACACCGAGGTGAAGGCTGAGGGCTAGCCCGTGGCGCAGGTTGCGGGCGAGCAGACGCGCCGGGCGCAGGGGGTCGTCTCTGTGCACCGGCGCGTCGGTCTTCGGGCAGGCACGATGCCAGCGGAGCGTGTTATAATACTTATACCGCACTGCCGAGACACCAGAGCCTATGCACATCATCAAGAAATACGCCAACCGTAAACTGTACCATACCAATAAGAAGCAGTACATCACCCTCGATGGTATTGCCAAACTGGTGCAGGAGGGTGAGGCGGTTCAGGTGCTCGATAATGAGACGGGTGAGGATATTACCGCAAGCATCCTCGCTCAGGTGGTCCTGCACGCGCGCGGACGCTCCGGGCTCCAGTTGCCGACCCATATGCTGACGGGGCTGATCCAGATCGGGGGCGATACCCTGGCCGGGGTGCGGCGTGCCCTGTTCGCTTCCTTCGGCGGCGATGACCTGGTGGCCTCGGAGATCGAACGTCGTATCACCTACCTGGTGGAGACGGGCGAACTCACCGCCGATGAGGGGGAACGGCTCTGCAGGCTCCTGCTGCGGAGAGAGTTCAGCCAGAGCGCCGACCAGAAGGGCGTCGAGCCTGCCGCGGCGGTGCCCTCGCGCAATGATGTCGCCCAGCTCCATGCCCAGGTTGATGCATTGACCCAGGCGATCGATCAGTTGCTCCGCGAACGGCGTCAGCAGTGAGCGCCGGTTCGGATCCTCCAGGCCTGCCGCTGGTAGGGGTATGACGGCATGATGCGCTCCTTGGAACGTTGTTTTTCTGTACCCGGGCGATGAGGCTTGTATGCAACGTAGCAAAACGGCGCTTGTACTCGCTGGAGGGGGAATTGCCGGCGCAGCCTACGAGATCGGTGCCCTCTGCGCGATCGACCAGTTGCTTGAACAACTCTCGGTCAATGAATTCGATATCTATGTTGGCACCAGCGCCGGAAGTCTCATCGGGGCCTGCCTCGCCAATAACATTTCGCCCCGCACCCTGCTCTCGGTCCTTGAGAGTCCCATGCTCGGGATCGAGCAACTGGAGCCGCACCACCTGTATTCGTTGAACGTGCCCGACTTGCTCGCGCGGATCCGCCGCCTGCCAGCAGCGTTTGTGGAGATGGCGCGTCGGGTGATCGGCGAAGGCGGCGCCATCTCCCTCCTTGACCTGGTTGAGGCCCTGGCGGCCGGCTTGCCCACGGGGATCTACGACTCGCTGGCCCTCGAAAGCTACATCCGTGCTGCCCTCTCCCTTCCCGGACGCTCGAACCGTTTCGCCGATCTGCGCCGCGAACTGGCGATCATCGCTACCGACCTTGATACCGGCGAACGGGCCGTGTTTGGCCATCCGCCCCTCGACGAGGTGCCGATCTCGATGGCCGTCTGCGCCTCGGCGGCCCTCCCCCTCTTCTATCGCCCGGTACGCATCGGAGATCGGGATTATATTGATGGCGGCATCCGTGGCACTGCCAGCCTGGATGTGGCCATTGAGTGCGGCGCTGAGTTAATTGTCTGCGTCAATCCCCTCGTGCCGTTTGATAATCGGGATCATTTCGAGGGGAGATCCTTTAGCGATGAGGGCATGACCCGCATCGGCAATCAGGTCTTCCGC
Organism: Chloroflexaceae bacterium; assembly: GCA_026417815.1. Taxonomy (GTDB): domain Bacteria; phylum Chloroflexota; class Chloroflexia; order Chloroflexales; family Chloroflexaceae; genus JACAEO01. The sequence goes on from JAOACN010000564.1 coordinate 4,263, forward strand.
ACCTTTATCCACGCTGGCCTCCATTATCATCTCAAACAGGTGCGCCGCCGCCATCCTGATGTGGATATTATCCTGATTGAACCAAATCGCCGCGATCATGTGATGTTCAATGATAATACGATGCGCTACAAGACGCGCATGATTCTGGCTCGCCACGGTTTCGAGACGGTTGCATCGCATCTCAATCAGCATTACTATTATTACCGCGATATGATGGCCCGGCATGGGGTCAAGATTAACAATGAGCGTCTCAACCACGATCTTCAGAATCTCCGCGCCGCCGGTGATGATTTCCACGCCGTGAAGGCGGCGCTGGTCTCCAATGGTTCGCTGCATACCGCGCCCGCTGGCCTCGCGCTGACGCTCGCCGAGCTCGATCGCCTGCTGACGCGCCTCGAAGAACGCTGCGTCGGCCGCGCAGCCTAGTTCCTATCCAGATACCCAGGATATCCGATGACGCTCTGGGAGGGCTTCGCCCTCCCTGCCCCTCCCATCAGGCCGGGGCGTGGGGAACCCGCAGCTCCCGGTTGGGTCGAAACATCTTTCGCCCCAACGGGTGGCCCCTCCGCGTCCCCGCACGGCGAGGAACAGGCGTTCCTGGGAGGGTTTTGCCCCTATGCTCAGATCTCGCTGCGCGCCATTCTGCCTGCTCCTCCTCCTCCTCGTGGCGCTGCTACCGGCGCTGCCCGCCCTCACGCCGCCCGCCGCCGCCCAGTCCGGCGGGCCAGTCTTCAGCGGTTCCCCCGAGGCGCTGACGGCGACGGTCGCGCTCGGGGCGACAGCCAGCCTGCAACTCGTTGTGCGGAACGAAAGCGCCGCCCCCGTGGCTCCGCAACTCTACGAGGCCCTCCCCGCGCCCGCCCGTCCCGCCGGCCTCGTTGCCGGGGCCCGCGCCGCCCTGCCCACGCAGGCCGCGCGGGTCGATCCGCAGATCGCCCGTGAGCAGGCCGCCGCCCCTGATGGCCGGACCGAGTTCCTGGTGGTCCTGGCCGACCAGGCCGATCTCTCCGCCGCCTATGCCATCGCCGACTGGGGCGCCCGGGGCGCGTATGTCTATCGCACCCTCCGCGATCACGCCGACCGCACGCAACGCGACCTGCGCGCCGCACTCGACGCTCGCGGCCTGACCTATCGCCCCCTGTGGATCGTCAACGCCCTCGCCGTGCAGGGCGCCGCCGCCGATGTGGCCGCCATCGCCGCCCGCGCCGACGTGGCCGCCATACGCGCCAACCACCTGCTGACCCTGGAGGGCCGGCCCGCCAGCGTTCCGGCCCAGACTGGCGGTTCCCCCTGCGGCGCTGGCAGCGATGGCGCCTGCTGGCACCTCAACGTGGTGGGCGCCAGCCGGGTGTGGAGCGAGTTCGGCGTGCGCGGCGAGGGGATTACGGTAGCGAATATTGACAGTGGCGTGCGCTATGACCATCCCGCGCTGATCGGGCAATACCGCGGTTCAACCGGCGCTGGCGCGAATCACAACTATAACTGGTACGACCTGTTCGGCGACTCGCCCGTGCCGGTCGACTCCGGCGATCACGGCACCCACACGATGGGCCTGATGGCTGCCCGGGGACTCTCGCCCCCCCACCCCGCCGTGGGTGTGGCCCCCGGCGCCCGCTGGATCGCGGTGCGCGCCTGCTCGGCCCGCGAGTGCGGTGAAGTGGACCTGATCCGCGCCGCCGAGTGGCTCCTCGCGCCAACCGACCTGTCCGGCGCCAATCCGCGCCCCGAGTTGCGGCCGCAGGTGGTGAATAACTCGTGGACCGCCGGGCAGAATGCGAACTGGTATGCCGGCTACGTGGCGGCATGGCGCGCGGCCGGCATCTATCCCGTCTTCGCTGCAGGCAATAGCGGGAACCAGACCTGTGGCACGGTGCAGTCGCCTGGCGATTATGCCGATGTCACCGCCGTTGGCGCCGTTGATGCCACGGGTGGCCTTACCGGTTTTAGCAGTATCGGACCGACCGCCGATGGGCGCGTCAAACCCGATCTGACCGCGCCAGGCAGCGGGATCTACTCGACCATCGCCGATCCGGTTCGACTCTACGGGTTCAACAGTGGCACCTCGATGGCCACGCCCCACGTCGCTGGCGCGGTGGCGCTGATCTGGTCGGCCCGTCCGGACCTGATCGGCGATTATGACGCGACCTACGCCATCCTCACCGCCTCGGCCGCGCCCCGCACCGGCGACTCGCGCTTCCTGGGCCCCTCCTACGCGGCCTGCCAGCCGGTGAACGTCCCCAATAACATCTACGGCTACGGACGTCTCGACACCTACGCCGCCGTGGCCCGGGCCAGGGTTGATGTTCCCTGGCTGGAACTGCCTGCCGGGCCGCTGGCGCCCCTGGGCGCAGGCGAAGGAGTGACCCTGCAACTCCGGGTTGACGCCCGGCGCGTGCCCGAGCCCGGGCGTTACCAGGCCCGGGTGCTCGTGCATGGACCTGATCTGAGCCGCGCCCCGCTGATCGTCCCGGTTACCCTTGATGTGCCCCCAGATCCCAGCCACGCCACCATCACGGGCCGCGTCACCCATAGCGTTGATGGCCAACCGCTTCGGGCGACGGTGACGGTGGTTGATGGCGCCAGCGTGAGCACCGATGCTGAGGGACGCTACCGTCTCGTGGTGCCGCCCGTGACCCAGCCCTACACCCTGGAGGCCGCGGCCCGCGATTACACCCGGCGCAGCAAGCAGGTGACACCCGGCCCCGGCGCGGAGATCACCCTCGACTTCAGTCTCGACCGGGATGTGCCGCGCCTGGTAGCCGAGACGACCCCCCGCAGCGTTGCCCTGGGGTTCGCCGAAACCGCGCTGGAGACCTTCACCATGCGCAACGAGGGCACGCGCGCCCTGACGTACACGGTCCGGATCGCCGACGAAGCCTACGGCGTCTGGCGTAGCGACGAGCCTGATGGACCGGCGCCAGCGTGGACCGAGCCGCCGCCAGACGCAGTGCAACTCAATCTCACCGATGACGGAGTGAGCGCGCCGGTACCCATCGGCTTCGCGTTCCCGTACCGCGATGGCATGTACCAGACGGTCTCCATCGGCGCGAACGGCTTTCTCAGCCTGGCGCCGATCGCCTGGGAAACGCCCTTTGCGCGGACCTGCCTGCCGCTGCCCGAGACCTCGGGCGCGGCGATTGCGCCATTGCGGGTTGACCTCGACCCGTCGCGCGACGGCGCCATGGTGAGCTACGCCCGGCTGGCCGAGGGTTTCCTGGTCAACTGGGTAAATGTGCCGCTCTACCGCGAGCCGGCGACGCGCCTGAGCTTCCAGGCGTTGTTGCTGCCTGATGGGCGCATCAGCCTGCGCTACCGCCAGGTGGGCCGGCTGCCCGCGGTGGAGTCGGCGAGCTACGGGGTGCAGTATGATCGCCGGGCCCAGACGCTTGGCTGCGGCGGCGACCTGAACCTCAACGACGGACTGACGCTAGAACTCCGTCCGCAAACGTCCCCCCGGCTCTGGCTCCAGGTGGAAGCGACAGATGGAAGGCTGGGCCCGGGCACGGCGGGGAGCGTGCCGGTCCGGGCGCGCTGGATCTCGCCGACAGGGGCGTGGCCAGCCAGCGGCGCGGTTGAGGTGCGGACCAACGATCCGGCGCGGCCACGGCTGCGCTTTACCGTGCGGCTCAGCACCAGCGAAGCGCCATACCGGAAGCTCTTCCCCTGGATTCCCAGCCGGCGGTGAGGAATCCCTCTATGCGAACATATACCTGTCTCTTATACACATCT
>JAOACN010000584.1 GCA_026417815.1 Chloroflexaceae bacterium
GAAGCGGTCGGTCAGGCGCACCAGCACCACATGCTCGATGCCCGTCTGCTCCAGCACCGGCGCGATCTTATCGCCGAAGAGATCCACGATCACCAGCGCGCGCGCGCCACTGTCGTTGAACTGGTGGATCATCTCCGCAGGGGTGTAGAGCGGGTTGGTGTTAACCAGCACGCATCCGGCCTTGAGCACGCCAAAGGCGCAGATGGGGTAGGCCAGGCTGTTGGGCAACTGAATGGCGACCCGATCACCGGCGGCCAGTCCCAGTTCCTCGCGCAGAAACGCCGCGAAGCGGTCGGCGTCGCGGCGCACCTGGGCGAAGCTGAGGTTGCCAAACATGCCATTCGGCAGCACGGCAGTGAAGGCGTGCTGCCGAGCGTAGCGTTCGCAGGTCCGATCGACCATATCGGGAAGATGGCGGAAGGGCAGGGCAACGGGCGTTCCGGCTGGCGCAACTGATGGCGCGGCGGTCTGGACCGTCACACGGCGATCAAGGTCGAGGGTCGTCATACGCCTCCAACTCGCTTCATCGAGAGCCTGCGAATCATAAGCACCCGCGATGCCACGGCAAGTACGCGATGCTCTGCCTGTTGCACAGGACTTGAGCAACTATAGCATCAGGTTTTGCACAGCTTCCAGGGGAGAACTTCCTGTCCCGGGGAGCAGGTGGGGGAGGGGTTTTTTCCCTGAGGGATGGTTTGGACCTGGAGCGTCCGCCTGGCGCTTACCTCTACGTTGTCACTTTGCCGCTGGCGGGGGTACGGGGGGTGCGGGGGCCGCAGGCCCCCGAAGATCTTCCCTCCTCGCGGCGGAAGCTGCGGCAAGTGACAAACTAGAGTTGTAAAGCTAGAAGGACCAGATCTGAAACGCGCCTTATCGTTCCAGCCCCAGACTGGCCAGCACGGCCTCTTCGCGGGCGCGCATGGCCGCCGCGGCATCGGGGCCGTGTTCGTGATCATGGCCCAGCAGGTGCAGGGCGCCGTGAACCGCCAGGTAGGCCAGTTCGCGCGCGGGGGGGTGCCCGTACTCGTCGGCCTGCGCCAGCGCGCGCTCGAGGGAGATGGCGATATCTCCCAGGTAGCGGGGACCCTCCGGCTGGCTGACAAACGGGCCAGTGGCGCCACCATCGCCAAACGAGAGCACGTCGGTTGGAGCGTCAATTCCCCGGTAATCGCGGTTGAGGGCGTGCAGCCGGGCGTCATCGGCAATGAGCACCCCCACCTCCACCGGACCCGCCACCCCCTCGGTCCGCAGCGTCTCGAGCACGGCCCGCTCCACCAGGGCCGCGTCGAGACCGAGGGCGGCCAGCCGTTCCTCGAGACCGGCTTCGATGGTTACTTCGACCACATACTCCGTCATTGGCATACCTCTGCGCCAACCGCGGGGACACCAGGTTTCCGCAACCCGGAGGGGTGCGCTGCCGCCCCTGCCCGATGGGAGGGTACGGGAGGACCGCGCCCGCTCACACCCTCCCCCTCACGCCCGCGTATCGCGGAGGATCGTCTGCACCTGGCGAAGCACATCGCGCTCGCGATCGAATGAAACCCGGCGGATGGCCTCGTCGAGGGGGAACCAGCGGGCATCGTCCACCTCGGCCTCCTGGGGCTGCAATTCACCCCGTTCGTAGCGCATAAGAAACAGGTCCACATACTTGTGGACCCGGGAGGGACCGGCGCGGAACCAGTATTCAATCGTCGCCAGGTGGCGCACGATCGCCCCTTGCAGGCCGGTCTCCTCGGCCACCTCGCGCACCGCCGCAGCCTCGGCCGTCTCGCCGCGATTGACGTGGCCCTTGGGCAAACCCCAGCGTTCACCGCGGTCGGTGGCGATCAGGGCAACTTCAACCTGACCAGCGACAACGCGAAAGATGACGCCGCCAGCGGAGTAGGCGGTACGATGGGCGCCGGGCCGGTTGGAACGTGACGACATTGGCCTCAGGCGCGCTTGAGCAAACGCCCAGCGCGCATATCCCAGTAGTTGTTGATGGCGTAGAGAATCCGTTGCCGGGCCACGTCCACGTGTTCCCAGCCCACCGGCTCGACCCGCGTGCCTTCCAGGTCCTTGTAGACCGTAAAGAAGTGTTCAACTTCTTTGAGGTAGTGCGGCGGTAGATCGGTATAATCGGTAAAACTGGCGAAGAACGGGTCATACTGGAGCACGGCGAGGATCTTGTCATCGTGCTCGCCCTTATCGAGCATGCGGAACATGCCAACAGGGCGCGCCTCAACGATACAGCCAGTAAAGGTGGGCAGGTTGGTCATCACCAGCACGTCCAACGGGTCACCGTCGTCGTAGTAGGTCTGGGGAATGAAGCCGTAGTCGCCGGGATACTGCACCGCCGAGTAGAGCACGCGATCGAGCTTGAAGGCGCCAATCGTTTTATCGAACTCGTACTTGTTGCGTGAACCCTTGGGGATTTCGACAACGGTGTGGATCACATCGGGGACACTTGGCCCGGGTTCCAGATCGTGCCAGTAGTTCTGCATTGCCGGCCTTTCTGCATGTGCCAGACGCTCGTTAGACGCTTCATTATAGCATGCAACTGAGGTGAAAATAGGCGGGTAGCCGCAGCGCGCTGCGGCCGGACGGTACCTGTCTCTTATACACATCT
>JAOACN010000591.1 GCA_026417815.1 Chloroflexaceae bacterium
TCGCGTCACATTCGCGATCTGGGGCATCAGGACGCCCAATTCCCCCTCTCCACCATAGGTGGAGAGGGGGCAGGGGGGTGAGGATCGCAAGCGCATTGGAATGCCGAAAACCCCTTCTCGCTCGAAAAACCCTACACCTGAGAGGGCTTCCCCACGCCCCTGTCTGTGGAAGGGTTCGGGAGGGTCGTGGCATCCCAGGGAATCCCTTCCATATTCCGGTAGCGTGTGATAGTCACATGGGCAACACAGGGTAATCATCTAAGGGGAAAGGTTCATGGCAGATCAGGTACGGGCGAGTGCCCAGCGCGCGGTTGCTGCCAGCCGCGCCGAGCGAGTGGTCGATCTGCGGAAGCGCCCGCGGATCGGTGAGTCGATCATTCAGACAACACTTTTTATTTGCGGATTTATTTCGATTTTCACTACTTTGGGAATTGTGTTCGTGTTGTTTGAGGAGTCCCTCGCATTTTTCGCCGATCCCGCGGTCACGCTGGTCGAGTTCTTTACCAACACGGTCTGGCAGCCGCGGATCGAGCAGTTTGGCATCCTCCCGCTGGTGAACGCGACCTTGATGGTTGCCTTCATTGCGATGTGCGTGGCGCTTCCCCTGGGGCTCGGTACGGCCATCTATCTGAGCGAGTACGCCTCGGAGCGGGCGCGCGCCATTCTTAAACCGGTCGTCGAGTTGCTCGCCGGCATTCCTACCGTCGTCTATGGCTACTTTGCCCTCACCTTCATCACCCCTATCCTGCGCGGGGTGTTCGGCGAAGATGTTGTTTCGGTCTACAACGTTATGTCAGCGGGCCTGGTGGTAGGGGTGTTGATTACCCCCATCGTCGCGACCCTGAGCGAAGATGCGTTGAGCGCCGTGCCTGGCCGGCTCCGCCAGGCCAGCTTCGGCCTGGGCGCCACGCGCTGGGAAACGGCGATCCGCATCGTGGTGCCTGCCGCCCTCTCCGGCATTCTGGCGGCCTCGATCGTCGCCATGTCGCGCGCGGTTGGCGAAACGATGGTCGTCGCCCTGGCCGCCGGCGCCAGCCCCAATCTGACCTGGAACCCCTTTGAACCCGCCGAAACCATGACCGGTCACATCGCCCGCATTTCCGGCGGTGACCTCAGCTATGGCAGCATTGACTACAAGTCGATCTTCGCCATTGGTCTGGTGCTCTTCTTCATCACCCTGGGCCTCAATATCGCCAGCCGCCAGATCGTCCGCCGCTTCCGGGAGGTATACGACTGATGAGCGCAGAGATCAACGCATCGGGAGAGCGTTCCACCGGCAGGCTCCCGCAGGGCGAGGCGGTGCGCCAGAACGTTGCCGTGCGCCAGCGCCGCGGACGGGTCTGGGAGGCAGTGCTGTTCGCCAGCACCGTGGTGGGCATCGTGATCCTGGTGATGCTCGCCTTCAACATTGTTAATGACGCCTTTGGCGGCATTGCCGTGCAGTCGGTTGTCGAAGAGGAAGAGCTGACCGATGGCCGCCAGTTGGAAGCCCTGTCCCAGCAAGAACTGGTCGGCATCCTGGAAACGAACCTGCGCTCGCGCGTGCTGCGTAACCTCGAACGGGAGCGCCCCCTCGCCGAGCGTAGCAAGGAGGAACTGATTGATATTATCAATCAGGAGATCATCAAGCCCGAGGTGGTGGCCATCTATCCGCTGTCGGAGTTCCTCTTCAACCGCCCGGCCATCGAAGCCGAACTTGCCGAGGCTTTCCCGCGGGCCGAATTGCAGTTCAAGAGCTGGCTCAACTGGAACTTCCTTACCAGCCCGATGTCGAGCAACCCGCTCCAGGCCGGCATCCGCACCGCTATTCTCGGCACGCTCTCCCTTCTCTTGCTCACGATCCTGATCGCCTTTCCGCTGGGGATCGGCGCCGCCATTTATCTGGAAGAGTACAATTCCGACAAGCCGTTCGACGAACGCTCGCCGGTCGGCCGCTGGCTCAACCGCGCCATTCAACGCACCGCCGGCTTGATCGAAACCAATATCTACAATCTGTCGGGCGTGCCCTCGATCATCTACGGGATCCTCGGCCTGGCGATCTTCGTGCGCGCGCTGGAACCGATCACCAGCGGCGCGGTTTTCGGCGCCAATGAGGGCGTGACCGCCAATGGCCGCACGATCCTCTCCGCCGCGCTGACCATGTCGCTCCTCGTGCTGCCGGTGGTGATCATCTCCTCCCAGGAGGCCATTCGCGCCGTCCCCAGTTCGCTGCGCCAGGCCAGCTACGGCCTCGGGGCCACCAAGTGGCAGACGGTCTGGAAGATTGTCCTGCCCAACGCCCTGCCCGGTATTCTCACCGGTACAATCCTCGCCATTTCCCGCGCCATCGGCGAAACCGCTCCCCTGATCGTGATCGGCGCTTCTACCTTCATTGTTACCGATCCGAGCGGTCTGTTCTCCAAGTTTACCGTGCTGCCGCTCCAGATCTATAACTGGACCTCGCGTCCCCAGGAGGAGTTCCGGGCCATCGCGGCGGCGGCGATTATTGTGCTCCTTATCCTCCTGCTTTCACTGAACGCGGCAGCGATCTTGCTGCGTAATTATCTCCGCTCCAAGAGGATCTCAACATGACAAGCGCCACATACGACTCGAAATACGCGATCGAAACGCGCGATATGCACATCTACTACGGCGCCTTTCGCGCCGTAAAGGATGTCACGTTCGGGATCGAACGCAATAAGATCACCGCCCTCATCGGCCCGTCGGGTTGCGGCAAGTCTACGGTGCTGCGTTCGTTCAACCGGATGAACGATCTTATCCCTGGCGCCCGGACCGAAGGCGAGGTGCTCTACCACGGCCAGAATCTCTACGGCCCCGATGTGGACGCCGTGCAGGTGCGCCGCGAGATCGGCATGGTCTTCCAGAAGCCCAATCCCTTCCCCAAAAGCATCTACGACAACATCGCCTACGGCCCGCGCATCAATGGCTGGAAGGGCAGCAAGGCCGAGATGGACGAACTGGTTGAACGGGCCCTCCGTGGCGCGGCCCTCTGGGATGAGGTCAAGGACGATCTGAAGAAGAGCGGCCTGGCCCTCTCGGGCGGCCAGCAGCAGCGCCTCTGCATCGCCCGCGCCCTCGCCGTTGAACCTGAAGTGATCTTGATGGATGAACCCTGTTCGGCTCTCGATCCGATTTCGACCCTCAAGATCGAAGAGTTGATGTTCGAACTCCGTCAGAACTACACGATCGTGATCGTGACCCACAATATGCAGCAGGCCGCCCGCGCCTCCGACTATACCGCCTTCTTCCTTATGGACAAAGACGACCGCGCCGGCCAGTTGATCGAGTACGATACGACCAACAACATTTTCCAGAACCCCAAGGATAAGCGGACCGAGGAGTACATCTCCGGGCGGTTCGGGTAGGGGCGAAACATGTGTCGTCCCTACCAGGGGGGCGCCTCCCTTCCGCCGCAGGCGAAGGAGTAGCTTGCGGGGAGGCGCGGCCTCCCCGCGCCCCTCCAGAAGGGGTGAACCATAGTTCATTCCCACTCCAGCGCCGCCTCCAGCACCGCCGCCGTGACCGCGTGATGCCGGTACGGCGGCGGCGCGCGCCGGGGGTAGGTGCGGTTGCTGAGCAGCACCAGGGCAAGCCCCCGCGCAGGCACGCCCACCATCGCCGGCCCGGTGAAGCCGGTGTGCCCAAAGCTCCCCGCTGGCGCCGCGCCCATGAAGTTCGCCCGGTCGAGCATCCACCCCAGTCCCGTCCGCGTCGGCGCGCCGCTCAACGCCAGCAAGGCCCCGGTATGGTCGCGCAGCGCCGCGGCCACCGTGGCCTCCCGCAGCACCTGACGCCCCTCCCACGCGCCTCCCTGCAACCACATGCGCAGCAGCCGCTCCAGGTCGCTCGCTGTGCTGAACAACCCTGCATGGCCCGCCACGCCCCCCAGGGCATAGGCGCTCTCATCGTGCACCACCCCGTGGACCAGGCCGCGCCAGTCCGGCTCGACCTCCGTCGGCGGAATGCGCGCCCGTAGCTCCGGGGGCGGGCAAAAGCCGGTCTCGCGCATCCCCAGCGGCTCAGTAACCAACGCGCGGATAGCCGCGTCAAGGGGCATGCCGGACAGCGCGGTCACCACTTCACCCAGCAAGAAGCTGTTGATGTTGGTGTAGGCCGCCACGCTTCCCGGGGGGTGCGCCGGCATGGCCCCGTACACGGTGGCGCGAATGCCCTCCGGGCCAAGGGAGCGCAACACCGAGAGCCGCGCGTCCAGCCCCGAGGTGTGCGTCAGCAGATGGCGCACCAGCACCTGCTCCGCCCGCAGACGCGGCAGGTAGCGCCGCGCCGGGGCCTCCAGGTCGAGCAACCCGGCATCGGACAGCGCCAGAGCGGCGCTGGCGGTGAAGACCTTGGTGAGTGAGGCGATGTCGAAGATGTCCGTCGGAGTCAGGGGGCGCGACCCCGGCGCGGCGTACATCGTGGCGCCGTAGGCGGCGTGGTGCAGCCGCGCCCCCTCGCGGGCCACCAGCACCACGGCGCCCGGAAAAATCTGCCCGGCGATGGCCCGGTGGATCAGGCAGTCAATCACGGCCCGCATCACGAGCGAACGAAGACCCCGCGCCGCACGGCGATTTCCAGAACCCAGAGGCCAAGCGCCAGACCGAGCAGCCAGGGCCACAGCCCCTCGGGCGCCTCCAGCGCCCCTGCGGCGGGTATCCCCGCCTCCCCCAGATCGGCCAGCACCGCGCCGCCAGTAGCCGCGGCGATGGCCTCCAGCAGCGCCCGGCCTTCGGCGGGGTCACCCCGCTGGCGATACTCCGGCGCCACAGGCTGCACGAAGCCCACGTCACGCTGTTGCAGGCGGCCCTCGTGGACCAGCGCCACCGAGACCAGGTAAGCGCCCGGCGCGGGCAGCACCAGATCCTGGGTGTAGCGACCGGGCGCCGTCTGCGGCACGTCGAAGGCCCGCTGCTCGCCCCCGGGCAAGGTGACCCGCGCGTTCACCGTGGCCAGGTCCAGCGGGGCGCCCCCCGGCTGCAAAGCGTCCACCACCAGGCGCGCCCCGCCGGGACGGGCTTCGATCCGCACCTGGAGCGGGCCGCTGTCGGGTTCGGGCAGGGTGTAGCGCACCGTCTGCGCCCAGAAGCGTTCGAAGCCCTCCCAGCGCGTCCAGGCCGCGGCCCACGGCTCGCCGGCCGTCGGCGTCCAGGCCACGGCGCGCCCCAACCCGTACTGCCAGGCGGCCAGCAGCGGGTCATCTTCGGGGGAGCGGAGCACCACATCGGCCCCGGGACGGGCGGTGGTGGCCACGTAGCCGGCAAGGTCGGGCAATTCGGCGGGGGCGAAGTCGCGCACGATGGGGTGCGGACGGTCGAGGGAGGGCTGCACCGCGCCCTCGACCATGGGCGCCGAGCGGGCGATCTCGCTCTCCAGCAGGGTGAGCCGGGGGATGTCCTCGGGACGATCGGCGAAGTAGTAGCGCCCGGCGCCCCAGCGGGCCAGCTGGTCGAGCAAGGCGGTATCGGCGTCTTCACCGATCGCGATCGTCGAGAGGGTGATCTGCTGATCGCGGGCCGTCTGCACCAGGCGCTCGTAGTTGGCCATATTGTTGGTAAAGCTGCGCCCATCGGTCAGCAGCACGGCGTGGCGCACGCTGGTGGGTTGCCTGGCCAGGGCCGGCAGGCCCTCGGTCAGGGCCAGTTCAATGTCGGTGCCGCCGCCGCTGGGAAGATCCAGCACGGCCTGCTGGCTGTCTCTTATACACATCTCCGAGCCC
>JAOACN010000602.1 GCA_026417815.1 Chloroflexaceae bacterium
AGATGTGTATAAGAGACAGCTCTGTGGCTATTACCGAATTGACGCCAACCCCTGCCTCTCGCTATAATAGGGCAAGCGGGCCGCTAGCTCAACGGCAGAGCAATCGGCTCATAACCGACAGGTTCTGGGTTCGAATCCCGGGCGGCCCACCAGGTGTGCGGTGACCGGGTGAGGGTGTGCTCCGGCGCGGCCCTTCACCCGGTCATTATGTATTACCATGGCAGACCGACCGTCGCTCTCCGCGATTATCCCCACCTGGAACGGCCTCCGCTACCTCCCGGCCTGCCTGAGCGCGCTACGGGCGCAACTGACCCCCGATGACGAGATTGTCCTGGTGGACAACCGTTCCCGCGATGGCGCGGGGGCCTGGGCGCGCCGCCACGCTCCCGATGTGCGGCTGCTCGAACTTCCCGAGAATCGCGGCTTTGCCGGGGGCACGGCTGCCGGCATCGCCGTGGCGCGGGGCGCCCTGTTGCTGCTGATCAACGACGATGCCCTGGCGGAGCCGGGTTGCGTGGCCGCACTCTGGGAAGCCCTGCGCGACGCTCCGGCCGCGGGGGCGGCGGCGGGGGTGCTCACCTTCAGCCGGCGACCCGATACGGTGGCCTCGGCTGGCATCCGTTTCCAGCGCGATGGCGTGGCAAATGACCATCTGCAGGGCCTGCCCGTGGCGGCGCTCCCTGCCGGACCCGAGCCGGTGTTCGGGGCCAGCGGCGGGCTGGCCCTGCTCCGCCGCGACCTGATCGCCGATGTGGGCAGCTTTGAGCCGGCTTTCTTCAACTACCTGGAAGACGCCGACCTGGCCTGGCGCGCGCGCCTGCGGGGCTGGGGGTGCGTGCTGGCCCCGCGGGCGCGGGCGCGGCATGTGTACTCGGCCAGCGGCGTCGAGGGCAGCCCCTTCAAGCAACGCCTGCTGGCGCGCAACCGGTTGCGGGTCATCGTCCGCTGCCTGCCCGGGCCGCTGCTGCGCGCCTGCTGGCCGGCCATCCTCCGCTATGATCTGCTGGCCCTTGCCTATGGCCTGCTGCGACGGCAATCGGCGATCCTTCAGGGCCGCTTTGAAGCCGTGAGCGAGTTGCCTGCCCTTATGGCCCAGCGCCGCGTCATCCAGGCTGGCCGCACCGCCAGTCTGGCCGACCTGGCCGCCTGGATCGCCCCCCCGGTCCCGCCCCTGGCCGTGTTGCGCGCCCGTCGCCGCCTGAAGGGCCTGCTTGCCCGCCCGTAGGACCAGTTCTAACGGGCTGGTTGCGTGCGGAGGGTGAGGATCGTCAGCGGGTTGGGATGCGCAAAATGCCTTTCTCGCTCGAAAAACCCCGCACCTGAGAGAGTTTCCCCATCACCCTCCACATGCGCTACAATAGTGGTCGTCGAAACCGCCATCGCCTTACCTCTAAGGAGGGTCAACGATGACCGAGCGAGTCGCCATTGTTACCGGCGCCGCCAGTGGGATTGGGCGCGCCGTGGCCGAGAAGATGGCCGGGGCCAGGTATCAGGTTGCCGTGGTTGACCTGCCGAACAGCGAGGGGCAGCAGGTGGCCGAGAGCATTGGCGGGCTGTTCATCGGCGCCGATCTCGCCCGGCGCGAGGATTGCCGCCGGGTGGTTGATCAGACCCTGGCCCGCTTTGGGCGCGTGGATGTGCTGGTCAACAACGCCGGCTACCAGCATATCGCCCCCATTGAGGAGTTTCCCGAGGACCGCTGGGAGCATATGCTCGCGGTGATGCTCACGGCGCCCTTTTTGCTCACACGCTATGTCTGGCCGGGGATGAAGGAGCGGGGCTGGGGCCGCGTGATCAACGTCGGTTCGCTCCACAGCCTGTTCGCCTCGCCGTTCAAGAGCGCCTACATCTCGGCCAAGCACGGTCTGCTGGGCCTGACTCGCACCGCGGCCCTCGAAGGCGGGCCGTATGGCATCACCGTCAACCTGATCGCCCCCGCCTACGTGCGCACCCCCCTGGTCGAAAAGCAGATCGCCGACCAGGCCCGCACCCGCGGCATTCCCGAAAACGAGGTCATCGAGAAGGTCATGCTGGCCCCTACGGCCATCAAGCGCCTGATCGAACCCGAGGAGGTGGCCGAACTGGCCTTCTACCTCTGCTCCGATGCCGCGTCGGGTATGACCGGCTCGGTCTATGAGATCGCCCTGGGGTGGACCGCGTCGTGATGCTATTTTGGATTTGGGATTTTGGATTGCGGTATATGGCGTCCCGGAGAGACAGCGCGTGAATCCGGCGTACCGCCCTGATCCTTGCGACGGCATCACCCGCTGCGGGCTGAAGCCCTCGCTCAGGACTTGGAAGCCCCTGCGGGGCTTTCAGGAATTCAGCAAGGGTTTAGTCCGCAGCATTCGGCGATGCCGGATGTAATTTTTGGCCATCATAAGTAGTCTGTAAACAACGTTTTTCGCTAAACCCCTCCCCCGCTGGCGGAGGGGGTCCGGCTCCTCCCCCCAGCGGGGGGAGGTTGGGAGGGGGGCGAAAACGCCAGGAAACTTGCTTTACAGACTAATAAAAGGACACCTCCACACAAGAAGAAACCACGTAATAACGACTTTAGTCGTTCCGCCATACACCATGCCATACCCGCACAGGGCCGCGCCCTGCCAGAAAAACCTGATTATCTCCCCGGTGGCGCGCGGCACAGACCCATCCCCGCCTTCAGGCGCGATGTTCACGATACCATGACCGACTACGACGATCTTCTGGTGCTCGTGCAGCGCGCGGGGGGCGCGGGTCTCTATAGCGTGGAGTTAGAGCTCCAGGGCGGGCGCCGCGTCGGCGCCGAGGCGCCGGTGGCCCTCCCCGATACGCTGCAACCCGCCGACAATTCGCCGCAGGGGCTGGCCGCCTTTGGCCTCGATCTGTTCAACCGGCTCTTCGCGGGCCGGCTGGCCCTGGAGTTTCAGAAAGCCTGGTCGGCCGTGCTGGCCCGTGGCCGCTCCCTGCGCCTGCGTCTGGCGCTCGACCCTGATGCGCCCGAGGTGCACGCCATCCCCTGGGAGTTGTTGTACTTCGATGATAGTGGCGGCACGGTCGCCCCCCGCCCCATCGCCGTTGATCCCCGCATCGCCTTTTCGCGGTACATCAAAAGCCCGGCCTTCGACGAGGGGCGCCCGATCGCCGAGCGCCCTATCCGCATGCTCATGGTCATCTCCGCCCCGGTGGACCTGGAGCGCTGGAACCTGGCCCTGATTGACCGGGAGGCCGAGGGGCGCGACTTCAACACCCGCTTCAGCGCCGCGACGGCCAGCGGGCAGTTTCGCTGCGATGTGCTGCCGCGGGCCACTGAGGAAGATCTCCGTGACGCGCTTGTGCGGGGCGCGCTGCCGCCCACGCTGCGCAGCGGTGGCGAGCACACCGGCCTGGAGCCGCCGCCGGCCCGCGGCTACGACGTGCTGCTCTACTACGGCCACGCCCTGCACCACTCCCAGGAGGGCACGCGCCTCGTCCTCGAATGCCTCGGCGACCGCCGCGTGCAGTTGTTTCCTGACGAGGCCTTCATCGCGCTCCTGCGCCAGCTTGCTCCCTCCCACCGGCCTTCGATGGTGGTGCTGGTGGCCTGCAACAGCGCTGTCGGCGGCCAGATCAACAGCCTGGCCGCGCGGCTGATTATCGAGAGCGGCATCCCGGCCGTGCTGGCGATGCAGCGCCTGGTTGAAATCGCCCTGGCCCGCAGCTTCACCTTTCATCTCAGCGAGCACCTGTTGCGGAACGGCGTGATTGACGAGGCGGTCAACGTGGCCCGCCAGCGCGTCTTTCGGCCCGACCAGGTGGGCTGGACCACCCCGGTGCTCTACATGCGCAACCCTCAGGGGCGCCTGTTCAGCCCCAACGCGCAACTCGAGTACGCCGCGCAGGTGCTGCGTGATGAGAACTTCACCCGCTGGAGCGGGGCCGAGTTCATCGAAAGCGGCGTGGTCAGCTTTGCGCCGGGCCAGGACTGGACCCTGGCGCGCCAGCGTCCCGAGGATGCGCCAACCGTCCTCGGGGCACTTGACGCGCTTGACCAGAGCCTGGGGCTGGGCCTGCGCGGCCGGCGCCGCCAGCGCGGAGCGGAACGGGCCGATACCAACCTCGTCGCGGTGATCGGGCCACCCTACTCGGGACAGACCACCCTGCTCCGCCGGCTCACCTTCGAACTGGCCGAGGCCGTTATTGGCGACCCGACCCGGCCCCTCGGCATCTACATCACCCTGAACGGCTATGACCAGACTCGCGGCCTCGGGCGGCTGGAGCGCTACATCATCGAGCAGGCCCGCAGCGTGACCCCCTACCTGGGTGACGCCCTGGGCGGCCTGCTCGGTCCGGCTCCGGTGTCCGCTCCACAGGCGCGGTATATCTTCTTGCTCGACAATCTTGACGCGCTCTCCGATCGGGCGCGCGCCGATCTGGCGCGCGAACTGGCGGCGCTGGCGCGGCGCCGCCCCGATCAGGGCTTCGTGCTGACCTCGAACATTGACCTGTACCCTGGTGCGTGGCTGCCCACGGCGCGCGTGCTCATCCTGCAACTGCTGACCGAGCGCCAGGTGATGCGCTACTGTCGCCAACGCGACCAGAAGAGCGCCGCGCGCGTGTTTCAGCGCATGCGCGACAACCGGCTGCTCGGTCTGGCGAGCGAGCCGAGCCTGCTGGCGCTGATCTACGAGCGGCTGACCGTCCATGCAGAGGTTCGCGTCACCCGCAACCAGATTGTGCAGGAGTATCTGGATCAGGCCCTGGCCAGTCTGGCCCTGACGTTTCGCATCGGCGATGCTGCGCGCGAGAGTCTGGCCGAACTGGCCTGGTACGCGCGGTGGAACCATCGCGAGCGCCTGCCGCTGGCGGAGGTGTTCCGCATCTTTCAGCGTGTGCGGCGCGAGCGCGATTACAGTCTGGAGGAGTTGTATGCGCTGCTGCGCGAGGCCCGTTTGCTTAGCAGCGTCGGACAGAACCACGCGCGTTTCGCCAATCCCGCGCTGGAGGCCTATCTGGCGGCGCTGGCCGTGAACGCCTCCGGCGACCTGGAGGAGCGCATCGCCGACATCGTCACGCTCTGCGCCAGTCCCGAACGCCTGTCCTGGTGGGAGGATGTTCTGTATGCCCTGGCCGGCTTGCTTCCTGATCCGACGCTGCTCTTCGAGCCGCTCGCCGGGGCCATTCGCGCCGGGAGCGGCACCCATGCCCTGCTCGCGGCGCGCTGCCTCGAGGCGATCACCCGGGAACAGGAGGCGCGCCTGGCGCCCGGGCTGCGTGACGAGGTGCTCGATGCCTGCATCATCCGCCTGCGCAACGAGCGCGAGCCTGCCGTTGAACGGCGCGAGCAACTCGTCGCCGCCCTCGGGCGTCTCAGCGATTCGCGCGTGATTCCGGAACTGCGCCGTATCCTCACCGAGAAAGTGCGCCAGACCGCCAGCGGCCCACGCTACGAATATACCAATGTGCGTATTGCGGCCGCTCGCTCCCTGCGCAACCTCGCGCCGGTCTGGCTGGCCGAGGAACGTTCTTCCGGCGCGCCGCGGCAGGGGCCGGTCGTCATGACGCGCTATCGCGAC
This sequence comes from Chloroflexaceae bacterium, assembly GCA_026417815.1. GTDB lineage: Bacteria > Chloroflexota > Chloroflexia > Chloroflexales > Chloroflexaceae > JACAEO01. The sequence continues at coordinate 5,532 of JAOACN010000602.1, forward strand.
GAGGCCTCCCTGGCGCTGCCGGCGGGCCCGCAGGCGCCACCGAAATCGTTGCAGGAGCAGCGCGACGAAAGCATGCTGCGGCACATCCTGGACATCTGGGGCCAGGGGGCACAGGGGCGCGATGAACTGCGGGTGATCATCCAGGAATCACCCTCGCCACCCGAACGGGCGCTGGCGATCTTCGCCCTGGCCGATCTCGGCGACGATGACGAGAACAAGATCCTCGATGCGCGCTTTCTGCTGCGCGTGATCCTCGGCCCGGCCGATGACGCGAATACCCCCATCAGCGACGACTGGGCCGATACCATGTGGGCCGCCGCCGATGCGCTGACCCTCTTCGAGCCTGACCAGGTGGCCCCCCTGCTGGCCGTGCTGGTGCGGGGCAACGCCAGCCTCCCCGACCGGGCCGCCCAGCAGTTGGCGTACCTGGCGGGCCGCATGCGCGCCGCCGATCCCGACGTCATTGACTGGCTCCTCGGCGTACTGATCACCACCCCGAACCAGTCGGCGAAGGCCAGGGCCTTGCAGTCGCTGGCCTGGATCGGCATGGGTGTTCCTGAACGGGTGCTGGAACTGCCCGATGGCCGCGCCGGGCCGACGGTCAAACAGGTCATCCAGGACATCGCGGCCTGGCGGCCGGTCCGGGAGTTGCGCATCGGCGCCTTTGCCGTGCAACTGCGGCCCGATGATGGCCCGGCTGGCCCGCTCTACCTGCGCCGCAAGGCGGTGGAGGCTCTGGCCTGGATCGGCGACTCGACGACCCTCGACGATCTGAGGGCGCTCGCTCCCTCCTGGCCCCTGGAATTGCGCGAGCAGTGGTACCTGGCTGCGGCGACGATCTCCGGGCGCTTGAGAGTCGCGCGTGAGCTGCGGGTGAGGTGAGGCGTGAGTCCTGACCTTCCTCCCAACCCCCTCCCGCTCCACCGCAGGTGGAGCGGGAGGGGACGCCGAGCAGAGCGAGGCGGGGGAGGGTGAGGAACGATGCTCCTATGACAGAAATCCGCTACGAAGGGAAAAAAAATGGACAACGCCATGGCCCAATTCCGTGACCAGCTTGACGAACTCGCCGCCGTGCTGCACGCCTTCGCGCCCCAGGCCGCCAGGGTGGACGCGGTGGTCGAGCTTGTGACCGAGGCGCTGCTGGCCGGGCGCACCCTGTTCACCTGTGGCAACGGCGGGAGCGCCGCCGATGCCCTGCATCTGGCCGAGGAACTGGTGGGCCGCTACCGGACCAATCGGCGCCCGCTGCCTGCGGTGTGCCTCAATGCCGATGTGGGCGCATTGACCTGCATCGCCAACGATTTCGGCTACGACGCGGTATTTGCCCGCCAGCTCACCGCCCTGGCCCGCCCCGGCGACACCCTGGTGGTCTTCAGCACGTCGGGGAACTCGCCCAATATCCTCAATGCCCTCCGCGCCGCGCGGGAACGTGGCGTCAGCAGCGTGGCCCTCCTCGGCAAGGACGGCGGCGCCGCCGCCCCGCTGGCTGACCACCCCATCATCGTGCCTTCCACCAACAACGCCCGCATCCAGGAGGTCCACGGCCTGCTTCTCCACGCCATCTGCGAGGCGGTCGAGGTGCGGCTCACGGCTGCTCCTTGAGTGTATCGCCCCGTCGTAGAATAAGATGCATGCGAGACGGCGCGCGCAACCCTCCGGGTTGCGCTACCGGCTTTTCCTGCGGGCCGGGGTGCGGGGGAACCGGGTTTCCCCGTGCGCACCGCAAACGGCGGAGGTGTGGGGAAACCGGGTTTCCCCGTGGGCACCGCAACGGGCGGGAAGTGGGGAAACCGGGTTTCCCCGTCAGCACGGCAGGGTTGCGGGAAAACCCGGTTCCCCCGCCAGCACGGCCGGGGCGTGGGGAAACCCGGTTTCCCCGCCAGCACGGCCGGGGCG
>JAOACN010000712.1 GCA_026417815.1 Chloroflexaceae bacterium
AGATGTGTATAAGAGACAGGCCTGGAACGGGTCGGCGCCCTCGATGGCCGTACCCTCCTGCAGGCGCTGCTCAACCGGGTCGCGCCGCTCCTCGGGGTCGAGAGCGGCGCCATCTACACCTTCGAAGAAGCCGATGGCCAGTTGCTGCTGCTGGCTGCCGGCGATGGAGGGTTTCAGTTCCCCGGCGCCCTGCCCCTCGCTGGCGCCAGCCTGCCGACCCGCGTGGCAACCTCGCGCCTCCCCGAAGTGGGCAACTTCCACCCGGCAGGACGTCGCCGCGGCGTCGCCTCCTACGGGGAACGGTCGGCGCTGGCCCTGCCGTTGCTCGCCCAGGATAGCCTGATCGGTATCCTGATCCTCCTGCTCACCCAGCAGGGCGAGCGAAGCCGCCTGCGCCGGCTCGCCGGCCTCTTTGCCGCCCAGGCCACGCTGCTCGTGCGGAACGCTCAGTTGTTCAGCCGGGAACAACAACGGGCGCGCGAACTGTTCGTGCTCTACGAGATCAGCCAGGCCATCCACACCGACACCCAGATTGAGCGGGTGCTCAACCGGGCCACCGAGAACATCGCCGCTGCCCTGGGGGCCGAGTATTGCCTGGTGCTGCTGCGCGATGAACGCACCGCCGATACCCTCTACGTCGCCGGCGCGTTCAATGAGACCGGAGCTAATCACCGCGCCGGCAATAATGGTATACGCGCGGGCCTGATCGGCGCGGCGGACGTGCTGGCCCAGGTCGGATTGAGCGATCACGTGGTCATCGAGGATACCGCTGCCATCGCCGATCACCACTCCCTGGCTCGCCACCTGGCCGATGATGGTTGCCGCAGCGCCCTGTTGCTGCCCTTGCGCGGCAAAACCGAGATGATCGGCTTCATGGTCATCGGCTTCGCTCGTCCACGCCGCCCATTGTCCTCGGCCGAGCGTAACCTGGCCCAGGTGCTTGCCGCCCAGATCGCCACGGCCATTTTCAATCGCCGCCTCTACCTGGCCGAACGGCAGCGGGCCGGCGAACTCGAATTGCTCCAGCAGGTGAGCCAGCGTCTGAATGCCGGGCTGGATCTCGATCAGACCCTGGCGGCCATCCTTGAAGGGGTGCAGGCCCTGGTGCGCTTCGACGGCGCCCAGATCAGCCTCCACGACTGGCATACCCGCCTGCTGCGGCCGGGCGTGCGCTGGGGCCTGTCTGGTTCAGAGTGGCAGAGCATCGGCCCCGATGCGCGTCACGTGAACCATCAGGCGCCCCTGCGGGTGGATGATCTGCAGCAGCCCGGGCCTGAACTGCACCAGCTCGGCCACCTCCGGGATCTGCGCTTCGACGATGGCATGCCAGTGCGGGCCTACGTGGGCGTGCCGCTGCGCCTCGGCGATGAGGTGCTGGGCCTGCTGGAACTCTTCGCCATCCGGCCTGCCGCCTTCAGTGACGATGATACGCGTCTGCTCGCGATTGTCGCCGGGCAATCCGCCCAGGCCATCGCCAACGCAACCCGCTACGAGCAGACCGACGCCAGTCTCCGCGCGCGGATCGAACAGCTCCGCGCCCTGCAGCGGGTCTCCAGCCAGCTGGCGATCACCCTGGATCGTTCCGAGATCCTCGAATACGTTCTTGAGCAGGCCCTGCGCGTCACGGGCGCCACCCAGGGGTTGATCGCCCTGCGGGCCGTCGAAGGCGCCACTGACCGCCAGGTGGCGCTCAATGCCCTCGGCGGGCAGTACGCGCCTGAAATCTACCGGCGCTCGCTCGATGATGCGGGCGCCGCCGATGATGACCTCTACGTGGTGGTTGAGGCCGTCGGCTTCGGCGAATCGCACCGCGCGAGCCTGCTGGGCAACCCCCTCCCCGCCGGGCTGATTACCGCCTACACCGCCCTCGCGCGCCGCGAGCCGGAAATCTGCCACGAACTCGACCCCGCCGAACTGATGGTGGTGCGGTCCCCCGCCGCCCGTTCGGCCCTCGCCGCGCCGATCTTTTACCAGGCCGGCGTCTATGGGGTCATGTTGCTGCTGGCGCCCCGCCCGCGCGCCTTCGACCACGACGCCGTCGAGTTCCTCCGCGCCCTCTCGCACCAGACGGCCGTGGGCATCGGCAATGCCCAGCGTTACGCCGAACTCGAACACCTCTATCGCATCCAGAAAGGGCGCGCCCAGATCCTCAACAACGTGCTCGAAATCGGGCAGGCCCTCCGCGCCGACCGCAACCTGGCCAGTTTGCTCGAACAGATCGGCTACAGCGCGGTGGAGTCGGTTAACTTTCGCACCGTAATCTTCTGCGTGACCGACCGGGAACGGCCCGACCTGCTGCGCCCCGTCGCTGCCGCAGGCATTCCGTTGAGCGAGCAGGAGCGCATGGCCCGCACGCCGCTGCCCGCAGAACTGGCCATCCGCTACCTTGACCCGCGCTTTCGCATGGGACGGTGTTACTTCGTGCCGGCTGAAGAAAGCCGCGCCCTCGAAGCCGGGTTCGTCACCGAGATTTTCAGCTACCTGCCCTTCAACGACCCACGTGGCCCCCACGAGTGGCAGCCCGAGGATCGCCTGTGCGTGCCGCTGTACTCCACGGAAGGCGCCCTGCTCGGCCTGATGTTCGCCGGGGATCCGCAGGATCGCCGCCGGCCCACTCCACGGGCAGTTGAACCGCTGGCAATTTTCGCCGATCAGGCGGCGATCGCCATCGAAAACCACCTGCTGCTCGATGATGCCCGCGCCCGCGCCGAGCAGATGGCCGCGCTCTACAAGGTCGGCGCCGCGGCCACCTCCACCACCGATCTCGACACGCTCCTGCACCGGGTCTACGAAGAGATTGTGGCCTATCTCGGTGCGCCGAGCTACTTCTACATCGCCACGTACCAGCCCGACACCGAACAGATCCGCTTCGAGCTGTTCATGCGCCGGGGTGAGGTGCTCGCCACGGCGCACCAGTTGAGCGCGCCAAAGGCCGGGTTGACCGCCTTGATCATTGACAGCGGCGAGCCGCTGCTGATCGGCGACCTCCAGAACGAACCGCAGTACCTGGCCCAGACCGTAAACTATGCCGAGGGCGATCCGCCGACGCGATCCTGGCTCGGCGTGCCCCTGATCAGCCAGGGCCGCGTCATCGGCGTGCTGAATGTGCAGGACGTGGCGCCGCACGTCTTCACCGAGCGCGATCGGCAGTTCCTCACCGCCCTGGCCAACCAGCTCGCCATCGCCATGGAGCGCGCCACCCTGTTCCAGGAGCGCGAACGACGCCTGGCCGAACTGAACATTATTAACCGCATCGGCCAGATCACCAGCTCCACGCTGGACCTGGAGCAGATGATCCGACAGACCTACCTGCAACTGGCGGCCTTTTTGCCGCTCGACTCCTTCTTCATCTTTGTCTACCACGAAGACGAGAACCGCATCTCCCTCTCGCTGGAGGTTGACGAAGGGATCGAAGAACTCGACCGCCAGCCCCGCACACCGACCCCCGGGAGTCTGGTTGAGACGATCATCCGTACCCGGCGCCATCTGCGCTTTCACGATCTCGGTCGCGAGTACCGCGAGCTCGGGTTCTCGCCGGTGCCCTTTGGCAGCCCGAAGCCGTCGGCGGCATGGCTGGGTGTGCCATTGCTGGTGGGTGACGGCAGCGTGGTCGGGGTGATCGCAGTGATGAGCTACGAGCCAGGGATCTACGGCGAGCGCGAACTGGCGTTCATGACCACCGTGGCCAATCAACTGGCCCTGGGCGTGCACAATGCCCGCCTGCTCGCCCAGGCCCGCGAACAGGTCCACCGGCTCGAACTGCTCAACCGCGTGTCGGTGCTGGCCGTTGCTGAAACTGATGTGCGGCGGATCTTTCAGGTGATCGTTGATGCCATGGCCGACGCTACTGGCGTGGACCAGGCGCGCCTGGTGATCTACGACCGCGAGCGGGGCGTCGCTCCGGCGGTGGCCGAACACGTCCCCTCGGGACTTCTCGATCAGATCGAGGTACCCATCGCCAATAACCCCGCCGTCGCCTGGCTCGATGAGCACAAGACGCCCCTGGTATCGCTCGACGCGCAGCACGATCCGCTGTTCGCCCCCTCGCACGCCACCTTTGCCGCGCTCGATATTCGCTCGATCGCCACGGTGCCGATCATCATTGACGGTCAGGTGATCGGCGCCGTGGGCCTCGACTTCGTGGGTCGCCGGGGAACCTTCCAACCCCAGGCGCTGACCCTGTGCCAGACGATCGCCAACCAGACCAGCACGGCGATCGCCCGCGCCCAGGCCTTCGACGCCGCGCAGCGCACCGCCGCGGCACTGCAGCAAAAAGTTGCCGAGCAGACGACCCTGCTCGATGCGGCGCGCATTCTCTCCTCGCTGTTGCGCCCGCAGGAGGTGCTCGACAAGTTGATGGAACTGGTGAGCCGGAGTCTCCAGGTGACCACCGTGGCCCTCTGGACCATCAACAACGAGAACGTGCTCGTGCCTGCTGCGCTGAATGGCATTGCCATCGAGCAGGCGCGCCATATGCGTGTACCCGTGGGACAGGGCTTTACTGGCCGCGTGGCCGCAACCGGCAAACCGCTGGTGATTGATGATGTGAACGTCGCGGGGGGCTCGCTCTTCCCCGACTTCCAGCGGGCCAATAACCTGATCTCCTACATGGGCGTGCCGGTAATCTACCGCGAGCGGATCATCGGCGTGCTCAGCGTGATGACCAACATGCCGCGGTGCTTCACCGGCGACGAGCAAGCCCTCCTGGCGGGCCTTGCCAACCAGGCGGCTGCCGCGCTGGAGAATGCGCGCCTCTTCGAAGAGCGTGAACAACGCATCAACGAACTGACCACGATCAATAAGATCAGCGCCGCCGTCAACGCCTCACTCGAACTCCAGACCCTGCTGGAGAAGTTGCACGCCGGGATCGGCGAGGTGATTGACGTCAGCATCTCGCTGATCGGCATCTACGAGGTCCAGCGCGACACGCTGCACTTTCCGCTGGCCTTTGATCACGGCCGGCCCGTATCCATGCCCGCCCAGGTTCATCCGCGGGGCGCCAGCGGCTGGGTCATCCGCAACGGCCAGTCACTGCTCATCCACACCCCCGACGAGGCGGCGCAACTGGAGCTGGATCTGGCCGACGACCGCTTTTGCAGCGGGCCGGACGCTCAGTCCTTCCTGGTCACCCCGATCCTCTTCGGGAACGACGTGCTCGGGGTGATCAACATTCAGAGCCCCGCGCCGCACGCCTTCGACGAGAACGACCGGCGCTTCCTCGCCACGGTTGCCAATCAGGCCGCCGTGGCGCTGAACAACGCGCGTCTGTTCAGCGAGACGCGCCAGCACGCCCGCGAGATGACCACCCTCTTCGAGGTGACCCAGAACCTCTCGGGAACGCTCGATCCCGACGAGACCATGCGTCTGGTGGCCGATGCCGCGCTGAACCTGCTGGGGGTGGAACTCTGCGCCATACTGCGGCTCGACCAGCAGGGACGGGTCGCGCGGCAGATGGTGCTGGACCGGAACGGTCACCGCGAGGACCTGCATATCAACTTCCGCCTCGATGGAATGACGGCGCGATTGCTGGCCAGCGGCCAGGTGCTGGCGATCAGCGACCTGCGCGAGCGCGCCGACGCCAATCCCGATGCCGTGAGTCTCGGCATTCGCAGTGTGCTGGGCATCGCCCTCGGCCCGGCCGATGAGCGGCTCGGCGTCCTGTGGGTGGGCAACTGGCATCCCCACGAATGGACCGGCCATCAGATCTCCCTCTGCTCGATTCTGGCCAACCAGGCTGGCCAGGCCCTGCAGAGCGCCCACCTGTTCCAGCTCGAACAGCAGCGCCGACTCCTGGCCGATACCCTGCGCGATGTGGCCCAGTCGTTTACTTCCACCCTGGCGCTCAAGGAGATCCAGACGCTCATCCTCGACCAGTTGAGCCGCGTCGTGGTCTACGACACTGCCGCTGTGTTGCTGCGCGACGAGGGCTACGGGCACCTGCACATCACCGAGGCGCGCGGCCTGGACGTGACGGCGTTGCTGACCGGGACCTTCGACGCCGAACAGTACGAACTGCTGGCGGCGATGACCGCCGAACGTCGCCCCGTGCTGATCGAGGACACCGCGCGCGACCCGCGCTTCACCCCGCTGGCGCGTCTTGGTTGGCAGGCCCGCTGCTGGATCGGCGCCCCGTTGCTGGTTGACAATGAACTGGTCGGCATCCTCGCCGTCGGCGCAGCCGTGCCGCACGTCTACGACGATGAAGCCGTAAGCGTGACCTTCGCCCTGGCCAACCAGGCCAGCCAGGCCATCCAGAACGCGCGCCTCTTTGGCCAGATCTCCAACCTCGCCGCTGACCTGGAACGGCGCGTGAGCGAACGCACCGCCGAGGCCGAACGCAATGCCCGGCAACTGGCCGAAGAAAAAGAGCGGCTGGAGGCGGTCCACACCATTACTCTGGAGTTAACCACCCAGCTCGATCTCGAAGCGATCATCCGGCGCGCCCTGGAGTTGATCTCGCTCAACCTGGGGGTAAGCCGCGGTTCGATCATGCTCTCCGACCCCGCCAGCTCCGACTTGATCTGCCGGGCCGTCCTCAACGACCGCGGTGACGTGCGGCTGGCCAACTTTCCGCTGCGCTTCCCTAGCGGCGATAGCCTGGCCAGATGGGTGATGCAGCACCAGGAGCCGGTCAACGTCCCCGATGTGCGCCTCGATCGGCGCTGGCTCCAGGAGAGCGGTCGCGCCGATGACGTGCGCTCCGTGGCGGCCGTGCCGCTCAACACCGGCGACACGCGCCTGGGCGTGCTCGTGCTTACCAGCCCCGAGGTGGGCTACTTCACCGACTCGCAGATGAACCTGCTTGGCACGATTGCCGGCGTGGTGGCTGCGGCCCTTTCCAACGCGCAGCTCTACAGTTATATCAACGACCTGGCGAGCTCCAACGCCCGGCTCCTCGCCGAACAACGCGAGGAGGCCTCCAAGAGCAACGCCGTCTTCCAGTCGCTCACCGAGGGGGTGATTGTGCTCGATACCGAGCAACGCGTGATCCTCTACAACCCGGCAGCCGCAAAGGTGCTGGAGATCCCCGCCGAGGTGATGCTGCACCAACCCCTAGATATTCTGGAAACCTACGGCGCCGATGACACGGAGCGGAAACGTGCCGCCACCATCTACAACGGCCTGACCAGTGGCCTGCGGAAGGTGCGCGAAGGGTCGCGCACCTATTCGACCTACCTCGACCTGAGCGACCCCACCCAGGTGATCGCGGTCAACCTGGCGCTGGTGATGAGCAATAGTCGCGATGGGCAGTGCTACGGCAGCGTGGCGGTGCTGCGCGACATCACCCGCGAGATCGAGGCCGACCACGCCAAGCGGCAGTTCATCTCCGACGTGAGCCACGAACTGCGCACGCCGCTCACGGCGGTGAAAGGGTACGTGGATATGC
>JAOACN010000065.1 GCA_026417815.1 Chloroflexaceae bacterium
GTTCCTGGGAGGACCTGGCCCTCCCGGCCCCTCCCGTGGAGGGGGCTTGTTGCACCTTAGAGCGGCGACGCCTTACGGTCGGCGGGCCGGTCGTGGCCGGCATCGGCTTCGGGCACCGGTTCGGGTTCGGGCGGGGCGGGCGGCGGCGCCGCGGGAAACCGGCGCGGCTGGTAGGGCGCGGCGCGGTCAATCTGTACAAGCGCGCCGTCGGGTCCCCACTCGAAATCCTCGGCGAAGCGCCCGCTGACGCCGCGCTGCCGGGCCTCGGCGGCGCGGGCGCGCAGATTGGCCAGCAGCGCGTTGACCCGCTCGGGCGTCACGTCGTAGACATAATCAAGATTGGCCTGCACCACCGGCGCGCGGTCGCAGGCGGCCAGGCACTTGACGCGCTGGAGGGTGAACATGCCGTCGGCGGTGGTCTGCTCCTCGGCGATCCCCAGGCTCTGCTTCAGGGCGGCGATCAGTTCTTCGGCGCCGAGGTAACAGCAGGGCACATCATCGCACACCTGGAGCACCCAGGCGCCCACGGGGCGGTTGTAAAACAGCGTGTAGAAGCCAACCACCTCGAAGACATCGGTGGGCGGCATGTCAAGGATGGCGGCAACCTCCCGAATAGCCGCCTCGGTCAGGTAGCCGTAGGTGTCCTGCGCGAGGTAGAGCAGCGGCAGTACGGCGCTGCGCCGCGAGTCGTAGCGGGAGAGAATGGTCTCGATTTCGGCCCTGTGCGTCTCGAGCAGCATATGACGTTCACCTGTGGCGCGGTTTTGAAGGGCTATCCGGGAGTATGCGGCAGGGCGTGGGAAACCCGGTTTTTCCGCACCCTGCCAAATAGTGTGTGCACGAAGTTTCCTGGCCTTTCCGCCCCCCTCCCAGCCTCCCCCCGTTGGGGGGGAGGAGCCGGACTCCCTCCCCCAGCGGGGGAGGGGTGGGGAGGGGGCGGGGTTGCCGAAAACCTTCGTTCACAGAGTACTAAGAGCTTTCATAACTTTATCTTCCGCAGCGCCCTGGCTTCACTATGCCGCGTCGGAAGGAACTTGCGGAGGGGCGCAGCCCTACGCGCCTCATTGTGATGTGCGATTTTACCGATCCACTTCACCCAGCACCGGGTCAAGACTGGCGATCAACGCGACCAGGTCGGCCACCAGGCGGCCCTTCGCCATATGCGCGAGCGCCTGGAGGTTGATGAACGAGGGGGCGCGGAAGTGGACGCGCCAGGGTTTAGGGCTGCCGTCGCTGACCACGTAGCAACCCAGGATGCCGCGGGGGCTCTCGATGCTGACGTAGGCGTCGCCGCGCGGCGGCTTGAAGCCTTCGGTCCACAGCTTGAAGTGGTGGATCAGCGACTCCATACTGTGGGTGATCTCGCTCTTGGGGGGCGGGGCCACCTTGCGATCGAGGGTCATGTGCGGGCCGGGGCCGAGGGCGCAGAGGCGTTCCCAGGCCTGCCGGGCGATCTTGACGCTCTGGCGCATCTCGGCCATGCGCACCCGGTAGCGGTCGTAGATGTCGCCGTTCTTGCCCACGGGGATCTCGTAATCGTAGGTCTCGTAGCCGCAGTAGGGCAAGGCCTTGCGCACATCGTAGGGCACGCCGGAGGCGCGCAGGTTGGCCCCGGTCAGGCCATAGGCGATGGCCGCCTCGGCGTCAATCACCCCGACGCCCACGGTGCGCTCGAGCCAGAGGGGATTGCCGGTGAGCAGGGCCTCGTACTCGTCAATGCGCCCGGGCATGATCCGCAGCAAGGCGTCAACCGTGGGCAGGAAATCCGCCGGCACATCGTAGGCCAGGCCGCCAATGCGGATGTAACTGGTCATCATCCGCGCGCCGGAGACCAGTTCAAAAATATCGAGGATCTGCTCGCGCTCGCGGAAGGCGTAGAGAAAGACGCTCATCGCCGCCAGGTCGAGGGCGTGGGTGCCGAGCCAGACCAGGTGCGAGGCGATGCGTTGCAGTTCGACCAGCAGCACCCGGATCACCTGCACGCGCTCGGGGATCTCGACCCCCAGCAGTTTCTCGACGGCGAGGGCGTAGCAGAGGTTGTTGGAGAGCGGCGCCAGGTAGTCCATCCGGTCGGTGAGCACCACCGCCTTCTGGTAGGTCTTGCTCTCCATGGTCTTCTCAATGCCGGTATGGAGGTAGCCGACATCGGGGGCGACGTTCACCACCACCTCGCCATCGAGTTCCAGCACCAGCCGGAGCACGCCGTGGGTGCTGGGGTGGTGCGGCCCCATATTGAGCACCATCGTCTCGGTCTTGCCGGCGATGGCCGGTTCGGTGATCTCCTGGGGCGTGGGCACATGGAGGGTAC
>JAOACN010000121.1 GCA_026417815.1 Chloroflexaceae bacterium
GCCTAAGCCAATGAGCATGACACACCTGTTCTGTCCGCCCCTAAACCCGCTGGGGGAGGGGGTCCGGCTCCTCCCCGCAACGGGGGGAGGTTGGGAGAGGGGCGGGGATGTAGCGAAAAACTATGTTTACAAACGATTAAGCAGATATTCGGATACCAGGGGCATCCGATGTCGATACAAGGAGGGCTACGCCCTCCCGGACTCTCCTGACAGGCAGGGGCGTGGGGAACCCCGGGTTCCCCCCTTCCTCCAGACGACGGGCGGGCTAGAAAAGCGGCTCCTCAGGCTCGGGGGGCGGGGGCTGCAGCGCCTCGGACACCTGGCGGCGGTACCGTTCCCAGAGCTCCTCCTCGCGGCTCTGGGCGGCGCGGCGACCCGCGTCAAGCGCCTGTTTGAAGCGCTCGGCAAGCGTCTCGCCACGGGTGGGCGCCTGGGCGGTGAGACCGAGGCGCGTCTCCTCGCTGGCGCGCTGGTTGGCGAGGTAGACCGTCAGGGCGCCGGCGGTTGCGCCGAGCAGCATGCCGAAGACGAAACGCCCGGAGGCCGCCTTGCGCCGGCGCGCGGTCTCCTGTCGCAACGTCTTGATAATCTCCAGAACGGCCTGACGTTCGGCGGCCAGGGCCTCGAGGGTGCTCTGGCGCTCGGCGCGGATGGCCTCGCTGAAACGACGGGCGGTCTCGGTGAGCGTATCGGACTCCAGTGCCATACCTGACGCTCCTGCATGTGAACCGAAGTGCAAGCAGATTCTCCCAGGCGCCCACCTTGATCGTTGCTCCACCCGTTCACATCACCGGTCCGTGGAGGTGGGGAGGTGGGGAGGTGTGAAGCTGTTAAGCGATACAACACGCTTACGAGGCCCGAGAGCGGACCTCCTCCAGCGCGCGCTCAAGAAACGCCGCGAGGGGCATCGCCCCCAGGTCCTCGCCAGCGCGGGTGCGCACGGCCACGGCCTCGGTCTCCTGCTCCCTGGCGCCGATTATAAGCATATACGGTACCTTCTGCAACTGCGCGCGGCGGATCTTGCCCTGCATGCGATCACGGCTATCATCGAGTTCGACGCGCAGACCCGCATCGCTCAGGCGCTGGCGCACCTGCAAGGCGTACTCCATCTGCTTATCGGTGATAGGAATGATGGTCGCCTGCACGGGCGCGAGCCAGAGGGGAAAGGCGCCGGCAAAGTGCTCGATCAGCACCCCCAGGAAGCGTTCCATGCTCCCCATGAGCGCGCGATGGACCATGTAGGGGCGATGGGGCTGGCCATCCTCGCCGATATACTCCAGATCGAAACGTTCGGGCAGATTGAAGTCGAACTGGATGGTGCTCAACTGCCATTCGCGGCCCAGGGCATCGTTGACCTTCAGGTCAATTTTCGGGCCATAGAAGGCCCCGCCGCCCTCATCGCGCTTGTAGGGCAGGGCGTGGGCCTCAATCGCCCGCTCAAGGGCCGCCGTGGCCCGTTCCCAGTCCTCGGGCCGCCCGACATACTTCTCCGGGCGCGTCGAGAGGTAGGCGGTGAACTCGCTCAAGCCGAAGGAGCGCAGCACATAGAGCGAAAAATCGAGGGCGTGGCCGATCTCCTCCTCCACCTGATCGGGCCGGCAGAAGATATGCGCGTCGTCCTGGGTGAAGCCGCGCACGCGGGTCAGCCCGTGGAGCACGCCGCTCTTCTCGAAGCGATAGACCGTGCCATACTCAGCGTAGCGCCGCGGTAAATCGCGATACGAGCGCAGATGAGATTTATAGATCTGGATATGAAACGGACAATTCATCGGTTTAACATAATAAGTATCACCTTCAATATCCATCGGCGCGTACATATTCTCCTTGTAAAAGTCCAGGTGGCCGGAGGTTTCCCACAGGTGGGCGCGGCCCACGTGGGGCGAGAAAACCCACTCGTAGCCGGCGTTAAGGTGGGCCTGACGGGAGAAATCTTCGGCGATCACGCGGATCATGGCCCCTCGGGGATGCCAGAGGATCAGCCCCGGCCCCACCTCGTCGGAGACGCTGAAGAGGTCGAGTTCCTTGCCCAGACGGCGATGGTCGCGCTTCCTGGCCTCTTCGAGGCGCCAGAGGTACTGTTCAAGTTCGGCGCGGTTGTTCCAGGCCGTGCCGTAGATACGCTGGAGCTGGGGGTTCTTCTCGTTGCCCCGCCAGTAGGCGCCAGCGATGCTCATCAGCTTGAAGGCCTCGGGGTCAATCTGTCCGGTATGCTCCAGATGCGGGCCGCGGCAGAGGTCCTCGAAGGTGTCCTGGCGATAGGTTGAGATGACCGTACCACCGGCGCCGTTGCCCTCCGGGCGCTCGCCGTACTCGTCGGCGCCCTGGATGAGGCCCTCGATCAACTCGAGCTTGTAGGGCTGATCCTTGAACAACTCGCGTGCCTCTTCCGGGGTGACGACGCGGTATATGAAGGGATGGTTGCCGCTGATGATGCGCCGCATGCGCGCCTCGATCTCGGCCAGGTCCTCGGGCGTGAGGGGGCGGGGCAGGTCGAAATCGTAGTAGAACCCGTTCTCGACCGGCGGGCCGATGGCGATTTTGCCTTCGGGGAACAGTTCAAGCACGGCCTGGGCCATCACATGGGCCAGGGAGTGGCGCAGGCGATAGTAGGGATCATCCTGAGGATTGACGGGCATGATGGGTCTCCTTGTTTCCTATGGCAGGGGCGCGGGGAACCCGGGGTTCCCTGGCGGGGCGAAAGACGTCTTGCCCCAACGCTCCTCCAGGGTCAACTGGTAATCAGAATCAGGCGGCCCTCCTCGATACGCACCGCGTCAATGCGACGGCCCTGGGCGGTCAGTTCGGCGTTGAGCCGTTCGGCCAGCAGACGCGCCAGTTCGTCGGCGGAAAGCACATAGGCCAGCGGCGGCTCAAGGCGCGCGCTGGTCACCACGAGACGGCCCTGATCGGCGGCGAGGGTGACGCTGGCGGCGCTGCTCACCCCGTAGGCGCTGATGGTGGCGATGGCGCGACCGTCGTCAAAGCTCAGGCGGGCCGCTTCGAGGGGCGCGAGCGCATCGGGACGGGCGGCGAGAAAATCATTGGCGCGCTCCTCGGTCAACACGAGTTCGCCCGGCGGCAGGGCGGCGATGGCAGTGGGCAGTAGACCATCGAGGCGCCCGCCGCCAGTGGCCACGGCTGTCGCTGCAGGGAGAGGGGCGATCTGGTCGGCCACGGCGCGGCTCAGCAGGGGGCGCAGCCCAAAGGTGTACACCAGCAAGAGCAGCGCGGTGACAAAGAGCAGGGCCGCGCAGCCGCGCAGGCATCCTCGACGGATGCCGGTCTCGCGAGCAGGTTGTGGAGGTCGAGACGATGAGCGCATACGGATGCATCTTCAGGCGATCTGCCGTTTGGAACCGGCGGGCAGGGGTGCGGGGAACCCGGGTTTTCCTGCTTTCCCCAACCAGCGGCGGGGGCGCAACCCGCTCGCGGGGAGGGGCGGGGGAAGCCTGGTTTCTCCCGTTCCCCCGGCCGGCGGCGGGGCCGCCGGACACTGGCAAGGACGGCGCATACGACAACAAAAAACCCCTCTTCCCAATGGGACGAAGGGTTGCCTCGTGGTTCCACCCATCTTCGACGCCCTCCGCGATAGCGGAAGGCATCCTCGTGGGGCGCTATAACGGGCGCCGCCCGGATCCCCATACTGACCGTCTGGCGTTGGGGGGACCGCTCCGAGGTGGTTTTCACCGGGCCGTGCAGAGGCGCGCTTCCAGTCCCTGACGCGCCCTCCCTGGCTGCAGACGCCGGGCTACTCGTCCTCATCAATGCGTTACATCGACAGGCTTGTGATGTGCCGCCTGAATGATACTACCGCGCCGATCGAACGTCAAGGCGGGAGAGGGTTTTTGTGGGTGGGCTCCACC
>JAOACN010000083.1 GCA_026417815.1 Chloroflexaceae bacterium
AGCGGCCAGGCGATGCCGAAGGCCGGGTCGTTGTAGCGCACGCCGCGGGCAGCCTCGGCGACGTAGAACTCAGAGGTCTGGTACATGAGGTCGGTGTCATCTTCCAGGGTCTGGTAGCCGTGGGCGAACCCCCGCGGCACATACAGGGCCCGGCCATTGGCGGCGCTCAGTTCCACCCCGATCCAGCGCCCATAGGTGGGCGACTCGGGCCGCAGATCGATAATCACATCGTAGAGGGCGCCGCGGGTGCACCGCACCACCTTGACCTCGGCGTAGGGCGCCAGTTGAAAGTGCAGGCCGCGCAGCGTCCCGCGGCGCGGATTGTGCGCCAGATTCACCTGGACGAAGCGCGTCTCCAGGCCCTGGGCGGCAAACTCGCGTTCGCACCAGGCTCGGGCGAAGTAGCCGCGCGGGTCCTCGCGCCGCTCCAGGTCGATCAGGTACGCGCCGGGCAGTTCAGTGGCGGTAAACTTCATCGCTTGCTCCAGCCGATCCCTTCGTAGCGGGCCACGCTCTCCCGGGGAATGAGCCGGCGGCCGTCCACCAGCAGCGGGGCCGGGTCGCACCCACGGATCAACTCCGGCACGCGCCGGAACTCGTCCCAGCGGGTCACCAGTACCACGACCCGTGCGCCCGCAAGGGCCTCTTCCAGGCTGTCAACAATCGCCAGCGGGCGGCCAGCGAAGATCTGGCGCGCGGGTTCGGCGGCCTGGGGGTCGTAGGCGCGCACCTGCGCCCCCTGGGCCAGCAGGCTCTCGATTACCGGAATGGCCGGGGACTCGCGCATATCGTCGGTGCCGGGCTTGAAGGCCAGCCCCAGCACGGCGACCGGCAGATCGCGCAGGTCGGGGTGGTGCTTGCGCACCAGTTCGATCAGGCGCAGAGGCTGCCGGTCATTGATCTGCATCACCGCGTTGAGCATGGCCATCGGCGCCCCGGCCCGTTCCCCGTGGGCAATCAGCGCCCGCACATCTTTGGGAAAACAACTGCCGCCGAAGCCGCACCCGGCAAAGAGAAACGAGGTGATCGGGGCGCTGAAGGCGGTTCCGTCGGGCAGCCGGGTGGTCAGATAGCGGCTGAGATGCACTCCGCGCATCACATCCACGACATCCACGTCGCCCAGGGCGGCGCAGAGATTGCCGATCTCGTTGGAGAACGAAATCAGCGCCGCCTGCAACCCGTTCGAGGCGTACTTAATCATCTCGGCGGTCCGCGGGTTAGTGGGTATCATCGGCACATCGCCAAAGACCGCGAACAACCGCCGTTGCGCCTCGATGCTGCGTTCGTCAATGCCACCCAGGATGATCCGATCCGGTTCCAGCGTATCGCGCACCGCTTCGCCTTCGGAGAGGAACTCGGGGTTCATCCCCACCCCGAAGTCGGGACCGGCGCGGCGGCCGGAGGTTTGCTCCAGGAGGGGCAGCACCACGCCGTCGGTGGTACCCGGCACCACGGTGCTCTTGATCACCACCGTGTGGTAGTCATCCTTGTGGCGCAGGGCCTCGCCGATCTGGCGCACGGCGGAGCGGATGTAGGTCAGGTCGATCTCCCGCCCATCGAACGGCGTGCCGACCGCCACCAGGGTAATCTCGGTCTCCTGCACCGCGGCGGGCAGATCGGTACTGGCGAACAGTGACCGGCCCACGTGGGCGCGCAGCAACTCGTCGAGGCCCGGCTCATAGATCGGCGATTGTGCGCGGTTGATCAGGGCGACCTTGGCCTGATCCACGTCCACACAGATCACGTGATGGCCCTTCGCGGCCAGGCACGCGCCGGTCACCAGGCCGACATAGCCAGTGCCAACAATTGATACGCGCATCAGGCATCCTCCGCGTGGCGATTCTCGGCGTACCAGATCAGCGAGCGGCGCAGTCCCTCATCGAGATCCACCGACGGGTTGTAGCCCAGTTCGGTGCGCGCCTTGGCGATCACCGGGCAACGACGATTGGGGTTGTCGACAAGGTACTCCTGGTCCTCACTGGCGCGGTGCACCACGCGACCGGTGTAGCCGAAGAGGTCGCGCCCGAGGGCGGTCATCCGTCGGGCAAGTTCGGCCATGGAGATTTCGGGCGCCTCGACGCCAATGTTGTACGCTTCACCGCTGCGCCCGCGGACGAGGATCTTGTAGTACCCCACCACTGCGTCGGCGACGTAGCAGAAGGTGCGGGTGGCCGTGCCATCGGAGAGCATCACGATGTCGCGACCGGCCAGGATGTCGCGGGCGAAATCGGGGATGACGCGCCGGTCGCTGATCTTCAGGCCCGGGCCGTAGTTGTTAAACGGGCGGGCCACCCGAACGGGCACGCCATACTGGCGCGCAAAGTTGACGCACAGGGTCTCGCCGAAGCGCTTGGACTCGTCGTAGCAGGCCCGCGGGCCGGTGCAGGAGACATAGCCGCGGTAGGTTTCGGGGGTGGGAATGTGCTCGGGCGGGGGATCGCCGTAGATCTCGCTGCTGGAGAAGAACAGAAAGCCCTCCAGGGGCACCCCGCGGCGCTGCTGGCGCAGGGCGTAATCGAGCAGGATGCGCAACCCGCCCACATTGGCGTCCATCGTCTCGATCGGGTACTGGCGATAGTAAGTGGGTGAGGCGATTGAGGCCGCGTGGACGACGTAGGCGAAATCGTCGATGTCCTCGGGCAGGGGATGGGTGACATCGTGCTTGACGAGGGTCAGGGAGGGATCGCCGGCACACCGGGTGAGCCACTGGGGAACGCCGCGCACATAGCTATCGTAGACGGTGACGCGGACGCGGCGCTCGGGGTCGGCGGAGGCATTCCAGTGCAGGATCGCCTGGACCATGTAGTAGCCAAGGAAGCCGGCGCCGCCGACGATCAGCAGCTTCTTGCCGGCCAGGTGCGCCAGTTCTTCGGCGAGACAGGCGTTGATGTAGGCGAGGTCGGTGGTAACGACGTGGTGGGCGGTCTTCATCAGGATCATCCTTAATTGATGGCGAGCAAACCTTCCTGTCCGTGAACACATAGAGATGCTGTCGGAATCGTCACAGCCGTTGTGCTGTCGCCTAGGTCACAACCACTGCCAGGTAGCCTGCAGCCGTCTCAGCCAGTCGTTGAACGATCGCAGGCTGCAGGAAACAGCCCAGCAGAGCCATAGCCGGGAGTTGACGAAGCAACTGGCCATAACCGTTGAGCATGCTCACAGCCGACTCACGCCTACGTAGAGATCGCAGACTCCAGAGCGCAAGACGCAATATGACCCCGACCATTAAAATGAGCTTGAGCAGAATCACGCGCACTTCAGACCAATGTGGGCTATTGATGCGAACGAATCTGCAGTAGCTGCGATACAGCAATAGCAGTGTAGCCGCAGGGTATTTGCGCTGTGTCTGCTGACCTAGATGGGTTATTTCAGCGTGTGGAAAATACATCACCTGATAACCACCGCGCTGGATGCGCATGCACCAGTCAGTTTCTTCGAAAAATAGCGGATATCCTTCATCAAGCATCCCAACCTGTTCAATCACCCGGCGCGGTACAGCAATGAACGATCCAAGTAAGTGATCAACGGGTAGCGGTTCATTGTGGCTCACCAGGGAAATCTCTGTCTTCGCCACCAACGAGGGGAACAACCGCCACAGATAGAGGCTCTCGGTCAGGGCGCTCCGCAGGCCGGGAAAGCCTCTCCAACACGAACGCTGCAGGGTTCCATCGGCATTGAGCGTTCGTGGGCCAACGGCACCGACCTCGGGGTGAGCCTCCATATAGGCATATACCCGATCATATAAGCCAGGATGAACGATTGTATCAACATTCTGATAAATCAGATAGCGTCCGCTGCTGGCTCTGATAATCTGGTTGTTCGCCACAGCGAAGCCCACCTTTTGTGGGTTCTCGATCAGGTGCACCTGCGGAAAATGCGTTCGTACCGCAGCGGCACTGCCGTCCTCCGAGGCATTGTCCACAACCCAGACCTCGTATGAGCAACTAGGGGGATAGTCAAAAATTGACTGGAGGCATGCGAGCAGAAGATCGCGCGTATTCCAGTTTACCAGCATTATCGACAGATCTGTCATCTGCTATACCTCGGATTACGTAGTTTGCTGAGGTTGCTGCAATCGATCCAACGCCACACTCAATCCAGTCTCACCCAATTCGCTCCAACTGATCGGTGCGCCAATGTCTTCGTTGGATCTCCATAGCGTAGTGAACCATTTGAGTCGTAGGGCAGTGAAGAACAGCGCCTGTAGTAACGTTGCCTGTAAGTGGCCGTAGTGAAGGCGAAAGAAACGGACCTTGCTGCGATACAATGCGCGAATCATCGCAGAACGCCACTGACGTGTACTCTGGCCTCCATAGTGTACTATCTGTGCTTCAGGCGTAAACCAGATTTCCCATCCGGCTTTACGGATACGGTAGCACCAGTCGATCTCCTCACTGTACATGAAATACAACTCATCCATTACGCCAACTTCCGCAATAGCTGCGCGCCGAACCAACATACATGCACCGGAGACGTAATCCACACGGCGCGCAACCTGCGCATGCCGAACATCAAAGCCTGGATAGGTGCGGGAAATCAACCGTCTGCCGATCCCAGTAACACTCAAGAATTCATTCGCTAACGATGGAAATCTGGCAAACGAGTCCTGAAAACTGCCATCGGGATTGAGCAGCATTGGCCCCACTACGCCTGCCTGCGGGTGCGAATCGGCAAAGCGCACGAGTTGTTCGATTGAGCCAGGATGTGCTACTGTGTCACTATTTAACAAGAGTACGTATCGTCCCTGGCTCGCGGCGATAGCCTGATTGTTGGCAGCAGCAAAACCAACATTGTGCCTGTTTTCAATCAGATGAACCTCGGGAAAGCGTGAGCGAACCATTTCCAATGTCATATCGCTCGACGCATTATCTACAACCCAGACGTCGGCTCTAACGGTTCCAAAGGCAGCCGGAAGTGACTCCAGGCAAGCAAGCACCAGATCCTGCGTGTTCCAGCTAACAAGAATGACTGAGACATCAACAGGAGCCAAGACCTTCACCCCTTCGTTAAACTCACGTCAAGTAGACCGTCCTGGTTCGCACTTAGGTCACGCTCAGTTGTTGGACCAAAACACGCACGTTCCACAGGCTTCGGTCCTTCGAAGTGTAGCGGTGCTGGACCGCGTCTCATCCTGGCGCCTGAAGCCGTTGCGTTACGACCCCGCCTCGCGCGAATGTATGCTATCGGTATCGTCTAACAGTCGGCTAAATCGGCGGGGATGCGGGCGTGAATTTTCATTCACGCGGAGGTTGGAGCATGGCGTTGCTTCCACGAGCGCAACCCGGGACAGTGTTCCCATCTACCGAACAGGCACGCACCGCAGAGGGCGCGGAGGAGCGCAGAGGACACCAGAGGGCCATTCTCTGCGCTACCTGGCGTGCTCCACGGTAAAGCTGAACATAGCCGGCGCGGGGGTTCCGTCCGTGGCAAACGTGGCCCGATCTTCCCCCCGGGTGAAGCCTTCTTCGCGCACAAACACGGCCCGCGGGCGTATACTCGCACTACGCGGGCCGCGGCGCTGCTTCCCGTGATGTTGGTGTTCCCTCCATGCCCGCCCCGCGTTGCGCCGTGTGCTGGTTGTGCTCCGGCCCAGGGCCGGTGGTGATAGCTGCGTACCCGCGCCTGTAGCATTGGAGGTGACGCCATGGCTTGCCTCGAAACGCTTACCGCGTATTTGCGCGACCAGCAGGTTGATTTTGTCCTCCAGCAGCATCCGCTGGCCTTCACGGCCCGGGAGGTCGCCGCCAGCGAGCATCTCCCCGAGTTCATGATGGCCAAGGTGGTCATTGTGATGGCCAACGAGTCGCCGATCATGCTCGTGTTGCCCGCAACGCACCAGGTTGACATGGAGTTGCTCAGCGCGGCGCTGGGGGTCTACGATCTGCGGCTGGCCGAGGAGCCGGAACTTGCCCGGATCTTCCCCGATTGCCAGGTTGGCGCGATGCCGCCCTTCGGCAACCTCTATGGCGTTCCGGTCTACGTCGCTCCGGAGTTGACGGCCCAGGAGCGCATCGTCTTCCAGGCCGGCACCCATACCGAGACGATCGGGATGGCCTACGCCGACTTCGCGCGCCTGGCGCAGCCGAAGGTAGCCGATTTCGCTCGCCAGTTGCGCGAATTGGCCGCGCCTGAGTGGTGAAAGGGCCTCTCAGGGAAGGGGAGTGGGGAAACCAGGTTTCCCCACTCCCTTCCGACCGGGCGAGGAGCAAGGGCGCCGGTGGCCACGGATAGAGTGATGCGATGCCAGAACGAACGTTTCTTGAGCCAGGCGTGATTGTCGGTGAGTGGTGGCGCCGCATGGACGATGGTCGCGTGCGGTGCGATCTCTGCCCCCGGGGCTGCGCGCTGCGGGAGGGGCAGCGGGGCTTTTGCTTCGTGCGCCAGGCCCGCAATGGCGGCATCGCCCTCACAAGCTACGGGCGCGCCTCGGGGTTCTGTATTGACCCGATCGAGAAGAAGCCGCTCTACCATTTTTACCCCGGCACCGCTGTGCTCTCGTTTGGCACCGCCGGCTGCAACCTGGGTTGCCGCTTCTGCCAGAACTGGGACATCTCGAAGGCCCGCTCGCTGGATCGGCTCAGCGCCTGGGCCTCTCCCGCGGCCGTGGCCGATGCCGCGGTGGCCGCCGGGTGCCGCAGCGTGGCGTTTACCTATAACGACCCGGTGATTTTCGCCGAGTACGCCATTGATTGCGCCGAAGCGGCCCGCGCCCGTGGCCTGCGCGCGGTGGCGGTGTCGGCCGGCTACATCAGTCCCGCGGCCCGTGAGGCGTTCTTCGCCTCCATGGATGCCGCCAATATTGATCTCAAGGCGTTTGACGAGGATTTCTACCGCAAGATCTGCCTGGCTGAATTGGCGCCGGTCCTCGATACGCTGCGTTACATCCGTCACCAGACCACGGTCTGGCTCGAAGTGACCAATTTGCTCATCCCCGGCCATAACGACGCTCCCGAGCAGGTGGCGCGCCTGTGCGCCTGGTTCGTCGAGAACCTGGGGCCAGACGTGCCGCTGCATTTCAGCGCGTTCCATCCCGCCTACCGCATGCTCGACGTGCCGCCTACTCCCGCGGCCACGCTTATTCGGGCGCGCGAACAGGCCCTGGCCGCCGGGTTACGCTACGTCTACACCGGCAACATCCGCAATCCCGCCGGAGAGGCAACCTCCTGCGTCACATGTGGCGCGCTGCTTATCGAGCGCGACTGGTACCGTCTTGGCCGCTGGACCCTCGACCGGCAGGGCCGCTGCAAGCAGTGCGGGGCCGCGCTTCCGGGGCGCTTCGAGCCGCAGCCGGGACGCTGGGGACGGCGCTACGCGCCGGTGGAGATCCATGGCTAAAGCATGTTGCGGATCGGGGCGCTTCAGCTTGTGGAGGTGTAGAGATGTAGAGCTGTGGAGGTGAAACCCGGATCATCAGGCGAATCCAGCTTTACCGTTTCTCCACACCTCCACACCTCCACACCTCCACACAACCACATAACCACCTACCGCTCCCCCGCAGCAGCCGGCGTCGCCGCCTCGCGGCCCTCCAGGAAGAAGACCCCCTCGGTGTCGTCGTAAGCAAAGAGTTCGGCGTAGCGCCCCCACTCGCTGGCGATGTCCAGTTGCCGTTCGGCCTCTTCGGGCGGGAAGTCGCGCTCCAGGGCGGTAAGCAGCACCTCCCAGCGCAGCGCCTGGTCGCCCGCGGCCTGGAGCATGCGCAGCATCCAGCGGAAGAAGGGCAGGCGCCGCAGGCGGGTGGCGAAGATCTCTTTGCGCGCCAGGATGCTGGCCTCGGCGAAGGCCTCGCCCAGCGGCGTGAGGATGAGCGCCCCGCCCTCGACCCGCGCGAAGCCCAGCAATTCGGCTGCTTCCACCAGCGGCAGCAGATGGTCGAGATCGAGGCCCAGATCCTCGCGCAACTGGGCGATTTCGTCGCGCTCGTAGGGGGTGGCGTTGGTGTGCTCGAGCAGGCCGGCCAGCGCCGTCACCGTGGCCATGGGCAGCGCGCGGGTCTTACCGGCCTGTCCTGGTTCGGTGCCGAACTCGACCTCCTCGGGCTGGGTCTGGCCCATCAGCAGAGCGTAGACGCGGTTGACCAGAACGGCGAAGGCGTCGGATTTGCGGTCGCGCGGATGGGGCAGATTCACCGCCACCTCGGCCACAATGCGGCCCGGTCCCTTGTCCATCACCACGATCCGGTCGGCCATAAAGACGGCCTCTTCGATATTGTGGCTGACCATCAGCACCGCGCGGATCTGCAACTGGCCGCCGGTCCACAGCTCCAGCACCTCGCCGCGCAGGGTCTCGGCGCTCAATACATCGAGGGCGCTGAACGGCTCGTCGAGACAGAGCAGTTCCGGGTCCACCGCCAGGGCGCGAGCGATGCCGACCTTCTGACGCATGCCGCCGGACAGTTCGCGGGGATAGGCATGCTCGAAGCCGTCGAGCCCGACCAGGTCGATCAATTCGACGGCGCGGGCGCGGGCCGGTTCGGGGGCCACGCCGCGGGCCTGGAGGGCCACGGCGACGTTGTCTTCGACCGTCAGCCAGGGGAAGAGGGCGAAGGTCTGGAAGACGATGGTGGCTCTGGGGTTGACCCCGCGGAGCGGTTGGCCACGGTAGAGCACCGCGCCCTCGGTCGGCTCGTTCAGGCCAGTGATGATCCGCAGCAGGGTGCTCTTGCCGCAGCCCGAGGGGCCGAGGAGGGCCACGAACTCGCCCTCGCGGATGCTCAGGTTGATGTTTTCTACGGCGGTAAAGCGTTTGTCGCCACGACCATAGCGCTGGGCCACGCCGCGCACTTCCACCAGCGCCGGGTTTCGAGAGGCGCTCATTCCTCGCTCCTTATGCGTCAATCCATGCGATAGGTCGTTTCGGCCAGCCGGTAGAGCCGGCGCCAGACCAGGCGGTTGATGGATACCACGGTCAGCACCATGGTCAGTGTGGCCGCCAGCAGGCCCGGGTAGTCGCCAGTGGCGGTGGCGGAGGTGATCTGCGAGCCCACCCCCAGGGTCGTGTAGGTCTCGCCGCCGAACACCACGTACTCGGCGACGATGCTGGCGTTCCAGGCGCCGCCGCTGGCGGTGATCATGCCGGTGATCAGATAGGGAAAGAGGGCGGGCAGGATCAGGACGCGCCAGCGCATCCAGCCCGAGAGTTGCAGCAGGTCGCTGGTGTAGCGCAGATCCAGGGGCAGGGCGGCGGCACCGGCGATGACGTTGAAGAGCAGGTACCACTGGGTGCCGAGGAGCATCAGCAACACCGCGGCCAGGTTCAGCCCGCCGGGAGCGGCGAGCAGCGCCAGCACCAGCACGGGGAAAAGGGCCGTGGCGGGGATCGAAGCGACGATCTGCACCAGCGGCTGTAGCACCGCCGCCGCCCGTGGATGGGTGCCGATGTACACGCCAACCGGCACCGTCCAGAGCAGCGCGATAACCAGGGCGGCCGACACGCGCAGCATGGTTGCGCCGACTCCGAGCACGATGCTGAGCCACTGCGCGGGCGGCACCTGGAGCAGCAGCCGTCCGCCCAGAAAGGCGCCGCCCAGCGCCAGCGCCAGGACAGCCACGATGAGCAGCCAGGTGAGGGGCGAGCGTTTCGGGGCGGCGGGGTTGGCGGTGCGGATGGGCGCGGGCTCGCGGATGAGCATCCGGTCGAAGGTGCTGTTGATCGGCTCCCACAGGCGTCCGATCAGTTGCGGGAAGGCCGCCCGCTGCAGCAGTTCGTAGAACCACGAATAGGCAGGCGCGTCGCTCTCCACCTGCTCGATCTTGAACCGATCGGCCCAGGCCAGCAACGGCCGCCAGATCAACTGGTCCAGCGCAACGATCACCAGCACCAGGGTCAGCAGGCCCCAGCCAATAGCGGCGACGTTGCCGGTATCGGCGGCGGTTTGCAGATAGGCTCCCAGACCGGCCAGGCGAAAGTCGCGGTCGCCCAGGGTAAAGATCTCGGCAGCCATGAGAAAGAACCAGCCGCCGGCCCAGCTCATCATGCTGTTCCAGAT
>JAOACN010000204.1 GCA_026417815.1 Chloroflexaceae bacterium
CAGTAGAGATAGGGAACACACGCCCGTCCAGACTGCGCTTCCGGGCAATGCTAGGTAATGCAGCGCTAGCCTGTACTACGTCCTCCCTCCCGACAGGCCTGTTAGCACTGGAAGTCGAACCTCGTACCGGCCCCGCGCGCCGTCGCTGTCTCGTAGGCCCAACGGAGCAGCGGCGCGTCCCAGGCGTACATGCCAAACTGGCTGTAGAGCAAGGTCTCGTCGGCGCCGTGCCGCGCCGGGGCGCCGCGCAGCACGTCGGCCAGCAGCAGTGGCGGTTCGCCCTCCCACTCGCCCGTCCGGCGGGGTGGCCACGGCTCCCAGCCGGTGGGACGGGCCTCGGGCTGGAAGCGGTCCGGAACCACGCGCCGGGCCCGCAGACTCTGAGGCACGGTCCCCCATGTCACGGTCGCCACCAGCGCTCCCGGGCGCACGGCGACCGCATCGAACAGCGGCTGCCCTCCGGCGGCGGCCACGAAGACCACGTCCGCACCCGCGACAGCGTCACGCGCCTCGGATACCGCCCGCACCGGCAGTGCGGCCGTTGTTTGCTCGTGAGCGAAGCGCTCACGGTTGGCCGGGGTGCGACTGTACACCCGCACCTCCTCTAGCCCCGCCATTGCCACCGTGATGGCGCGAAGAAACATCGTCGCCTCGGCGCCACTTCCAAGCACTCCCAGCACCCGCGCGCCTGCTGGCGCAAGGGCTGCGCAAGCCACCGCAGCCACACCTGATGTGCGCCACGAGCCGAGGCCGTGCAGGTCCATAATCGCCGCCACGCGCCCCTCCTCGTCCAGAAGGACGGCCAGCGAGTCGCCGTGACTGGCGGTCGGCCCTGCCGGCGGCGGGAACAGGCGCAGCGAGGTCCCCTCGGGTGCGGCTAGGAGGTTGACGTGTACTTTTGCTTCGACCGAGGTCCCCAGCGGATAGGCCAACCATGACTGATGCGCCTCCGGTTCAGCCGTTGAGGCTCGCAGCGCGTCGCGGATGACTTCGAAGCTCGCGCGGATGAGATCTGGCTCGGTAAACAATGGCGCAAGATCGGTGCGGGTAAGCAAGGTGGTCACAGCGGGATCCTTTCTGGTTCGGCTTCCATTGGCAGTTCGTCGTCGCGGCCCAGGCAGCGAGCGGTGATGGCCTTAACACGCTCAGGGCTCCCGTCCATCAGCGTGACCAATTGTCGGAGCAGCGCACGGAGCTCGACGGCTTGCTGCGACGGAAGCGCCGTGACCCCCTGAATGAGCGTGTCATCGGGGTGGAGCGCGGGGACGTCGGCCAGCACCGCACGTCCGGCGGCGGTGATGACCAGCGGCGTGCGGCGGCGGTCGCGCGGGTCCCGCTCGCGTGTGACTAATCCGGCGGCGACCAGCGCATCAACGGCTGCCACCAGGCTCGGCGCTGCAAGCTCCATCCGGCGACTGACCTCAACAAGCGTGAGTGGACCATCAGCCAGCACGCGCAGGACACCGAAGGGGAGCGAGCCAATGTTGACTCTGGCGTCGTGAAGGCGGCGCTCCAGATCTCGGCGTGCCTGCTTCAACACTACCCCGCAGAGCGCCTGAAGCTCCTCGCTCAGGGCGATACGTTCGCGCAAAGACAACGAAGTACTCATGGGCAGAGATTTCATTAGCTACCTAATGATTAGGTAGCTCATTATATATCGGTTTCTGTTCTTGCGTCAACTACCCTGATCCCCGCCCGCGCTTCGCTCATCCTCCTCACCTTCTACCGATGCCCCGTTCTGTTCTCACCGAGTCGAGCGATGACCGACAATGTGGCACGGGCGCTTGAACTGGCTTGGCGATTGAGCCCGCGCGAGCAACTGGAGCTTATTCAGAGCTGGCTGGGCTGGCGCGCGAGACGCTTGAGGGGCTTGCTGAACCAGAGCCAGAACAGGCGCCTGGTCCAATCCTGGAACTCGTTGGCGCCTATGCTCACGAGCTTCCGCTGATTGACGACATCGCGCCGAGTGCCGACCCGGATCTCTGCCTGGCCGCCGAGGCCCTGGGGCCGAGGGCGGAAGGGATGCAGGGCTGGGAGATCGCGCTATGTGCGCGGCCCTGATGATAGAAGAAACGCTCAACGATGCCGCGCGGCGTCTGGGCGCCTGAACCCGACAGGGGGGCGTGAAGGTTCCGGAGGCGGTCAAGCGGCGCACCGAAGCTCGGCTGCGCGACGTCGCCGCGGCGGAGTTCGCCAGGCGCTACACGCGCCTGGACATTCGCTTCCGCGGCGTGTTCTGCTACGTGGACGCCTATACCGAGCCCGAGCCGCCAGTCGTGGTCCGCGATCCGCCGGATCGGCGATCGTCCCGAACAGCATCAGTCGTGGGCCTCGGGGTTCTCCTCTGGCTGGCCGCTGGTGCGACGGGGCACCAGTTGCACCGAGGTCATCATCAGCACCGGCTCACCGCCCTGATTGATCGTGGTCGTCCGCAGCTTGACGGTGCCACGCTCCGGTCGGCTCGCCGAGAACTGCACCGTAAGCACCTCGATGACAGCGGAGAGCGTATCGCCGGGGAACACGGCCCGTGGCCAGCGCAAATCAGTAATGCCGAGCCCGACCAGGCCGCCGGCGAGTTGCAGCTCGCTTGTGACCAGCAGGCGCATTGTGAGTGCAGCCGTATGCCAGCCGCTGGCCACGAGGCCGCCGAACAGGCTTGTTTTTGCGGCAACGGGATCGAGATGAAAGGGCTGGGGGTCGAACTGCGCCGCGAATGCCGTGATCGCTGCGGTGTCAACGGTGAGCGTTCCTGTGCGAAAGATGGCCCCAGGAACCAGATCTTCAAGGAAAAAGGGTGGGGGTGTCATTGAACCTCCATCGCTCATCAGCGCGTTGGTAATGGGTAAGCGCTGATAAGACCACGCAGCAGCGCGCGCAGGCGGGCGCTCTCTGCCGCGCCAAGGATTGCGTCGAGCTCGGCGTTGAACGCGGCAATGGCCTCCTGCAAGGGCGCCTGAAGCTCAGCGCCACGGATGGTGAGGGCAACCAGGCTCACTCGGCGATCCGTGGGGTCGGGGCTGCGTTCCACGAGACCGAGGTGGGCGAGGCGGTCGATCAACCCGGTGATGCTGGCGCTGTCCAGGCGCAGGCGGGCGCCCAGGGCCGCACCGCTTTGCGGGCCGTGTTCCCACAGCACGTGCAGCAGGGCGTACTGGGTGGGGGTCACCCCAAAGGACTCCAGGCGCGTCCGGGCCACGCTGTTGACGTGCTGATAGGCCTTGGCCAGCAAGAAGATCAGGCACTCCTCAAGCGCAATCACAGCGGCTCCTTCTGCACAGGCGACAACGGCGAGAATGATAGCATATAAGTATCTTGTATACAAGCTATTTCAAGCGGACGCATATATTCGCCTGACTCTTCCGTATCCCTTTGAGACCCTGACGGACAAGCTGCTGCGCCGTCGGGGTTGCTGCGCCGTCGGGGTCGTGCGTTTCTTGCTCGTTGTCGCCGATCGGCTGCGTCGCTCCGTGACGCGGTCCTGCCGCCGTACCCACTGGAACCGCTGCGGGCGAGTCGTCGTTCCCTACCTCACGGTCCCCCAACAGCGCGCCAGGCCCGGCGCGCGGCGAATGCCAAAGGCGCGACGAGCACGGCTCGGGTCTGCGGCCCGGGCGTCAGTGAGCGCACGATCCGCCGCGACCGGCCGTTCCGCTGCGGGACGGCCCACCGTGAGGCGCTCAAGCTGAACGCGGCGGCGCTGATGGACGCGCACAACCACCCGTACGGCTCGGTCGACGCCTCCCCCAAGGACATCCTCGTGACCCGGCAGATCGTCGCGGCCGGCAAGCTGCTGGATGGGGAGGTCCTGGACCATCTGATCCTGTCAAAAAGGTGCCGGGTCAGCCTGCGCGAGAAGGGTTTGGGTTTCAGCAACGCCTGAACACGTACCCCGCCGCGGCGGCCTGCGGGCTGCTGCGGCGGGGTTGTTTTGCATTAC
Organism: Chloroflexaceae bacterium; assembly: GCA_026417815.1. Lineage (GTDB taxonomy): Bacteria > Chloroflexota > Chloroflexia > Chloroflexales > Chloroflexaceae > JACAEO01. The sequence continues at coordinate 3,938 of JAOACN010000204.1, forward strand.
CCGGATCGTTACACAGGAATGTTATCATCCTCGCAGAACGTCGCGCTCATGCTCTATTTTGCTACAATGACCACTTTCCGTTACGCTCGACAATCAGCGTGTGGGCATTCGTGAATGGAAGGCCCGACCAAACTGGTCGCAGGACTTCCACAACAGCGTCTATGCGAAGGGAGAAGCTTCACTCGTATCTGTCACACTTGGGGTAACAAGTAGAGCCTGAGAGCGAGAGCCTCCCGCCCTCGTCAGGATTCGAGGGCAAGATGCCCTCGCTCCCAGGAGAAGTGTGAACACGTACAATGCGCGTCTGATGCATCAGCGCCAGCGGCGACGGGGACGAGCTACTATGGCCAGCAGGAGTGACGACCGCCATAGTAGCTCGCCAGCCTCCGGCCCCTACTTCACCGAGCCTTTGCCACCGCAGACGCCACAGCGAACCTGGCCCGAGCCACCGCAGTGGTGTCTGCAACGCACCGAAGAAGTCAGGGCGCCGCCACCGGTGCGATCCTTGCCACGGCAGCGAGGACATCTAACACCCCCTTTTCCGACGCACCAATGACACTACGGAGCGCTTCTGCAGGGCGTTCGCACCATGCGCGGCGTATCCGCGGCGGACATGACCCGTCTCTGCGGCTTTGCCCATCAGACGACGGTCGACCGGCTGGAGGCGGGCCGGCTGCCGCGCAGCAACGATGTACTCGAGCGCTACCTCGCCGCGCTCGCCTCGCCGCTGCACCTGCCACCGGAGCTGGCGCTAACGGCTGAGCAAGTCGCGCTACTGCGCCGGCTCTACCAGGCCCAGCGCGCCCACCGCCCGGAGGCGGCCGAGGCGAGCGCGCTGGCGATCAGCACGCGCAACCTCCTGCTCGACCACTGCCCGCCCGCCCTTGCCCCGCTCGTCCGCCAACTAGGGGAGACACCCTATCCGGCACTGATCTTCGACGACTTCTGGTTCGACCACGCGATCAACGGGACGCTCTGCAATGTGTTCGATATCCAGCGTACACCCATCGCCGGCACGACCCGGCTGCGCCTGCCCGATCTCTTCTACCAGCGCTGGGAGATGTGGCACAGCATTGGCATCAAGATCCCGCGCGACTCGCCGCTGCGCCAGGGCTACGTGCTCAGTGACGCCTTCTTCCTGCCGCTGACCCTGCAGGCCTTCTTCCAGGACCCGCGCATCGCCCTCCACCTCTTCGGCGCGCCGATCCGCGGGCAGTCGCTCCCCTTCAAGCTGACCATCCCGAGCCAGGTGCAGTTGCGCCAGCCCGGCGGCTACACCACCACTTACGCCCTGGCCGTCTGGCTACCCGACAGCGACCATACGGCGCGCGTAGTCGGCGATCTGCGCGACCCGGCGATCTACTATGCCGCCGACCACGACGCGGCGCGCTAGTTCCACCTCAGCGACTGGCTGTCCACTGCGGCGGCACCTTGATAATAGGTCGCCGGCGGTCAACGCGGCCGTGAGCTTGCTCCCGCTAGAGGCGCCGGAGTAGCAGCGATACCCGTTTCAGCGCATGACGAAGGGCCAGTGCCGAATGGCGCTGGCCCTTCGCGTTGCTCCTTCTGAGATAACAGGCGACGGTCTGACTATCACCCTTATTTACGCTAACATACGCCGTTTCCTCACAGTAACCACCCGAGGCTGACCATTTGACCTCCGGATGTTTTCTGTAGGCAGAGGATGCGGTAGTTTACCCGCTGCGTAGCGAGCGGACGGAAGGGTTCGTCAAGCGAGCCGGCTTTGTCCTGACGGCGCAGGTGGCCGGCAAGGACAAAAGCGCCCCCCGCTGAACTGCTCCGCCGCTACCTCGCCCGCGGTGAGCAGCAGGCGCACCATGAGCGCAATTTCGTGAAGAAGGCCGTGAACTGGGCCATCCGCAAGATCGGCCGGCGCAGCGCCGCGCTGAATGCGGCGGCCATCGCCGTCGCCAAGCGCCTCCCGACGTCCGACTCCCGCACGGCTTGCTGGGTTGGGAGCGGTACCGTGCGCGAGTTAACGAGCGCGAAGATCGCCCAGTACTAGTTTTCGGTGCAAAAATCGCTTCACACCGGGCTTTTTGCGCGGTGTTCCACGCCCAGGGGCAGTACGCCCAGGCGCTGGCCCACTACCAGCAGGCGCTGGCGATTGCGCGGGAGGTTGGCGACCGCGCGGGCGAGGGCGTCACCCTCGGCAACCTCGGCGTGATTTTCGAAGCCCAGGGGCAGGACGCCCAGGCGCTCGACTACTACCAGCAAGCGATTACGGCGCTCGAAACCCTTCGCACCAATGCCCGCCTCGAGGGGTTCAAAACCAGTCTCGCATCTCAGAATGCTCCCGTCTACCAGCGCGCGATTGCCCTCAGCGTCCGGCTTGGCAAGCAGGAGGAGGCCTTTGCGCTGAGCGAACGGGCCCGGGCGCGCACCTTTCTCGACCAGCTCGGCAATGCTCCCCTGGCCGTTCCGACCGGAAGCGCCCCGCAGCTCATCGCCCAGGAACAACGCCTGCGCCAGCAGCTCGCCGCCCTCGAACAGAGCCTGCGCGAGGCGGCCGCGCATCGGGTTGCGCCGGGCGCCCCCGACCCGCTCCCCGACCTCATTGCTCAGCGTGATGCCTTGCAACAGGAGTACACCGCCCTGCTCACGCAACTGCGGCTCAGCAATCCCGAGTACGCCTCTCTGGTCAGCATCGAGCCGCTGAGCCTCCCCCAGGTGCAGGCCTTGCTCGATGCCGATACCACCCTGCTCGCCTACTTCGTCACCGAGGAGGTAACGCTGGCTTTTGTCATCACCCGCGCCACCTTCAGCACCGTCAAACTGCCGGTCAGCGCGGAGGAACTGCGTAACGCCATCGTGGCCTTTCGCAGCTTCGACACCCTGGACGACCCGCGGCCGGCGGAGCTCGACCGGCTGGCTGACTGGTTGCTTGACCCTCTCGCGGATCAGCTCACCACCCCCGTCGTCCACATCGTTCCGCACGAGGCGTTGCACTACCTGCCCTTCGCCGCGCTGCCGCTGGGTGAACGGCTCTTCGGCGAGGCGCACACCCTCTTCCATGTGCCCAGCGCCAGCGTGTTGCCCTTCATTCTGGCCAAACGCAAGGGCGAAGCGAGCAGGCTGCTCGCCCTTGCCCAGGGCCAACTCCCCGGCCTACCCCCCCTGCCATATGTTGACGCCGAGGTGAAAGCGATCAAGCGACTGTATCCGACCGACGCCTTCACCGGCCCCGCGACTACCGAGCAGGCGCTCCGCGACCACGCCGCCGGGGCAGGCATGGTGCACCTGGCCGCCCACGGTGAACTGAACACTGTCGCACCACTCTTCTCGCGCATTCTGCTGGCCCCGGGCGGCGAGGCCGACGGGGCGCTGGAGGTGCACGAGGTGTATGGCGTGGCCCTGGAGAAGGCTAACCTGGTGGTGCTCAGCGCCTGCCAGACCCAGCTCGGCGCGCATAGCCGGGGGGACGACCTGGTAGGGCTGAACCGGGCCTTCATCTATGCCGGCGCCCCGACAGTGGTGGCCAGCCTGTGGAACGTCAACGACGAGGCGACCAGCAAACTGATGACCGCCTTTTACCAGGAGTTGCGAGCGGGCAAAGGCAAAGCAGAGGCGCTCCAGGCAGCCCAGGCGACCCTGCGGGCGGATGCGCGCTATGCCCACCCCTACTACTGGGCCGGCTTTGTGCTGACCGGCGACCCCGGTCCGGTGACGGCTCCGGCAATGACCATGCCTATACGCCCCAACTGGAGGGGATGGCCATGGTGGCTCATACTGCCGGTCATACTGCTGGTACTCATAATAGTTGCGCTATGGTGGGGGCTCAAACCGAGGCAGACGGTTAGCGGCAAACCCGCCTCGGAGGGCGACCAGTAGCCAGCGGGCCATAGCAGGGTAGCTCGCCCGGCGCCAGGATCGCGGGGGCTTCCCCCTTCGACTCCTACCTGCAACCGTCACTACGATGAGGCCATTCACGGCGACACCCGCGCCGGGAACAAGGGAAAAAGGTGCGTGTCCACACTTCTCCTGGGAGCGAGGGCAAGATGCCCTCGAATCCTGACGAGGGCGGGACGCCCTCGCTCCCAGGTCCGCGGGGTTGCCCCAACTCTGAACACGTACGGAAAACGAAGGAAGTGCTGCTATCGCGAAAACCGTCGCGCCGGCGGGGCGAACACACCCGGCGCCTGCCAGTTGCCGGGGCCCAACGCCAGCGAGGTGGAGCGAGCCGCATACCGCCCGTGTAGCCAGACTGCAGCCAGGCGCGTGGAAACAGACGGATGGGCGCGGAAGCGGTGGTGCAATCGCTGAGCGGCACCGGGCGACCGATTGCCCGCTGCGCCCGCTGAGCCGCGTCGCTCCGCGCTGGCGGCGTCTGCCGTTATACGCCAGGACATCAGTAAGACTTAATCATTTAAGTGTTAATTTAGCAACTTTACCTGTATGAAATACTTGGCAGATAAAGAAAAGAAAAAAGTGTCGTTTTCTTACCTATTTAGTATGGCTATGGGCTTGTCCAGAAGTTGCCTTACGGGATGATCAGGACATCCTGTTGGCACATAGACTTCTCAGAGAAGTATACTCAAGCAGGGACGTAAATAAACAGTTGCTGAATTTCTCTATCAGGCGATCGATGGCGGATCCACCATCCGGGCGCGCCAAGATCTGACCTCAGCGCGTTTATTGAATCAAAACGCCCATCCTGTTTGCAGGCTTTCAACGACGAACGCTCATCAAGGAGGGAGCCATGCATCTGAGCAGATTGAGCCTGGTCAGTTTGATCTTCCTGATCCTCGGCGCGCTCCTCATTCCGGGCAACGGCGCCGTGAGCGCCCAGGACTCCGAGCGCTGCTTTCCGGAAACCGGGCACTGCATCAGCGGGCCCATCCGGCAATTCTGGGAGCGCAACGGCGGGCTGCTCGTCTTCGGCTTCCCGCTCGGGCCGCAACAAGAAGAGTTCATCGAGGGCAAACGCATTCAGGCGCAATGGTTCGAACGCAACCGGATCGAGCTACACCCGGAGAATCAGCCGCCATACAATGTTCTCCTCGGACGGCTGAGCGAAGATCGTCTCGGGATGGATCAGCGCGACTGGCGTAGCTTTCCTGCCAGCAGTCCCCAGCCAGGCTGCCGCTTCTTCCCTGAAACCAACCATAACGTGTGTGGCCGGATCCTGGAGGCCTGGCGCGCCAACGGGCTCGAGTTAGATGGCATACCCGGCTTCAGCGAGGCCGAAAACCTGGCCCTCTTCGGCTTGCCCCTGAGCGACGCGCAGACCGAGACCCTTGAAGACGGCCGGCAGTATACGGTGCAGTGGTTCGAGCGGGCGCGCTTCGAACTACATCCCGAAAACGCCCGGCCCTTCGATGTGCTTCTCGGGCTGCTCGGCTCGGCGCTCTATCCCAGGCAACCGCCGTCATACGTGCCGCCGCCGCCGGAGCAACCCGGCGGCGCTCCGCCACCCCCGCCTTTTCCGGCAGGTCCACGCATGGATGCCTACGACGGCGCCGCGCCGGCCCCCATCCCCGCACAGGCGGCGTTGAAGATCATGAACAATACGGGCCAACCCGTCCGTGTAAGCCTGGCCGGGCCCACCGCCACGGCGTGGTCCGTGGTCCGCGACGTTTTCGATGCCGTCATTGCGCCCGGAGGCTACCAGGCGATTGTAACCGCATGGTGCGGAACTTCCACGACCAACTTCAGCGTCGGGGCCGGTAAGACCGTGGAGTTGTCGATCACCTGCGCCCAGGAGGACACCGCCGAGGTGCGGCTGGTGAACCAGACGGGCGGTACTGCTCGCCTGGCGCTGACCGGCCCGACGGCGCTCAATCTCGTGGTGGGCAGCGGCGGACGGCAGACGGGCAGGGTGCGACCCGGCGACTATCGCGGCACCGCCACGGCGCCCTGCGGTAGCGTAGCCGTCAGTTTTTCGCTGGCCGCGAATGAAGTGCGCGAGCTTACGCTCCAATGCCCGGGACGAACCTCGACGGTCAGCATCGCTAATACCAGCAACGAACCGATCCGGGTCAACCTGGTGGGGCCAACATCCGAGAGCTTTACCGTCCCCGGCGGGCAGACTGTCAGTCGGCAAGTGATGCCCGGGGAGTACGAGGTGACCGTTGACAGCGCCTGTGGCCGCGAGTCGCGACGCTTTGCCATCGCAGACGGAGAGACCTACACGTTGACCTATACCTGCGTGCGCCAGACGGCGGTAATCGAGGTAACGAACAAAACTGGCGGCGTCCTGACCATCACCCTGGACGGGCCGACCAGGGGCCGCTATGATGTTCCCAATGGCCAGTCTCGATCCATCGAGGTACTGCCGGGAAGCTATAGCATCACCGTGAGCGCCCGTTGCGGTAGCGAGACCGTCTCGGTTACCGTTGAAAACGGTGAAGTGCACAACCTGGGCACATACTACTGTTCCTCGTGATAAATACACGTTGGAAAAAGATAGCGTATGATCAGGCCCTATTGCAACCTGGGGGCGCTCCTTGTGGTGGTCACGCTGGGATGCGCGGCCATCCTTGCTTTCACCTCAGGAGCGCCCGCCCAGGCTCGGGTGGCGCAACCAACCCCGGGCGCGCTGGTTACGGCGACCCCGCCGCGGCTGGACGGTTTGTGGGAGGGCGCGCAGGGCGATGTGACGATCAGGTTTCGGGTCTACGAAACTCAGATTGAAGACCTGGAGATCACCTATCGTTACGGCGAGAGTCTGGCTTGCGGGACCGACCTGGCCTATAAAGATATTCTGATCCGCTCGAGCGCCCAGGGTATCGTACTGCCACTGGAAAATGGCATGGTGCGAGGAGTCCTGCCTGCAAATTACCAGGTCAGCGGCATTCCCATTGGTTGTACACTGGGTATTGAGGGCTTCCTTGATGCCCGGGGCCGAGCCTCTGGAACGCTCTCCTTCACTCCCCCCGCCGGTCCCGCTCTGGAAACCGGTGTAAATTGCCTGGAAGAGCGTGAAGCCATCCCCTGGAGCGCAGCATTGGTGGCCCCGATCACGCCGACTAGTCCTGTGCCAGATCCTGCCGTCACGGGAGCGGCAGCACCGGTTGCCCCCGCCCTGACACTATCCTCAACGCCGGCTGGAGGTAGCGACTCAATGAGATGGCAGGTGGTAGTGGTAGGATCATTAATAGCATTAATAGCATTAATAGCAGTAATAGTGGTATTAGTAGTTGTAGTTTCGCGGTTGTCATCAGGTAAAAATGTTACCATCACAATCGAAAATGAGCACGTCCAAGGCGATAAAATCACAGTTGGAGACATCAAGAGTTCCACCGGAACGATGATTGGGCGCAAGGGGCAGATGGAAATAGATCAAAAAGTTAGTAAATATGATACCGAAAAATCTAGAAAAACATCTACCTCTGATACTAAATAGTCTGTAAATTAAGTCTTTCGCTACACCCTCACCCTGGTATCGCCACGAGCACGACCTGGACCTCCGCGTCGGCTTGAAACCGCTTCTCAAAGCCGCATGCGTCATTTATGACCAGACCTCAGCTAAATCTTCATCAGTCGCCGGGCTACGGGGCGAATACCAGTGTATATGCTTAATCTTCACCAGGCGCCCGGCGGGCCGGTGGGCCGCGGCACGTGCAGAACGTTTCGTCGCACCCCCCGCTCTGGCCGCGTTGACGCTGCCGGGGCGCTGTGCTATACTGCCGCCGCGAAGCTGATGCATACGACGGAGCACAGGCATGGCCCGTGTGACGCAGCTCAGGTCTGGGAGTCGGGTTGTGATGGTGTGGGGCGGCGCGCCCCGTGGTCACCGTCGTCGTTCCCGCTGCCGGCCGGTGGCGCCGCGCCCTGGCTAGCCGTCCTTGCCCGCCGTTCTGGCAGCAGGCCAGCTTTGCCCGCGGGCAGGCTGGCCTCTTTTCGTGGAGCCATGCTCCTGATCTGTCTGACAATCTACTCAGGCAAGAACGCAGGGGTGACGCAACCGGCGCAAGCTCCAGAACCCGGGTTTTTCGGTGGTGTGGCGGCGTTGCCGCCCCACGCCCCGCCGCTGGAGGGGAACGTTGCGTCGGCCCCGGGCTGGAATGCCTGCTTCCGAACCAGGGCGCGTGAGCGCCGCAGTCGCGGCGCTTCGCGCGGAGTGAATAGCGAGGTGCGCGATGCCGAAGGGCGAAGTGAAAAAAGTTGTACTGGCCTACTCGGGCGGCCTGGATACGTCGGTGATCGTGCCGTGGCTGCGCGAAAACTACGGCTGCGAAGTGATCTGTTTCTGTGCCGATCTGGGGCAGGGTGAGGACCTGGCGGGCCTGGAGGAGAAGGCGCTCAAGAGCGGCGCCAGCAAGCTCATCGTGCGCGATTTGCGCGAGGAGTTCCTGCGCGAGTACGTTTTACCCACCATGCAGGCGGGCGCGATCTATGAGCGCAAGTATTTGCTGGGCACCTCCATGGCCCGCCCGATCATCGCCAGGCACCAGGTGGCCGTGGCCGAGGCCGAGGGCGCCGACGCGGTCGCCCACGGCGCCACTGGCAAGGGCAATGACCAGGTGCGCTTCGAGTTGACCTACTTCGCCCTCAATCCCCGCCTCAAAATTATCGCCCCCTGGCGCGAGTGGACCATTCGCAGCCGCCAGGATGCCCTCGACTACGCGGCCGAGCATAACGTGCCCGTCACCGCCACGGCAGAGAAGATCTACAGCCGCGATGGCAACCTGTGGCACCTGAGCCACGAGGGGGGCCTGCTCGAGGATCCCTGGAACGAACCGGAAGAGGACATGTACCAGTTCAGCGCCAGCCCCCAGAGCGCGCCCGATGAGCCGGAGTACCTCACCCTGAGCTTTGAACAGGGCGTGCCCGTGGCCGTCAATGGCGAGCGCCTGGGCCTGGTTGAACTGGTCGAGCGGCTGAACCTCATCGGCGGGCGCCACGGCATTGGCCGCGTCGATCTGGTCGAGAACCGCCTGGTGGGCATGAAGAGCCGCGGCGTCTACGAGACGCCCGGCGGCACGCTGCTCTACACCGCCCATCGCGAACTGGAGAGCATCGTGCTCGATAAGGAGACCCTCCGCGCCAGGGATCGCATCGCGATTGACTATGCCGATCTGGTCTATAATGGGCGCTGGTTCACCCCTGTGCGCGAAGCCTACGATGCGTTCGTCCGCGTCACCCAGCGCAATATGACCGGCGATGTGCGCCTGAAGCTCTACAAGGGCAATATCATCATCGCGGGCCGCCGCTCCCCCTTCTCGCTTTACAATGAAGATCTGGCCACCTTCGGCCCCGATATGGTCTACAACCAGAAGGACGCCGAGGCGTTTATCAAGCTGTACGGCTTGAGCATCAAGGTGCAGGCCCTGAGCAAGGGATGAGGCGCGTGGGGGATACGTGTTCAGCGTTGGGATAACCCCGCAGACCTGGGAGCGAGGGCGTCCCGCCCTCGTCAGGATTCGCGGGCAAGATGCCCTCGCTCCCACAGACGTGTGAACACGTACCGTTGGCGAGCTATCGGGAAACCGGGCTTCCCCATCCCGGAGAGGCCCGGGGAGGGGCGGCCTTCCCGCAAACCTTTGCTTCAGACCGCAGCGGCCGGAACAGGTCGCGGAGGGTTGTGCCCGCCGCACCCCCCCTGAAGAGGTTCGCCACGGGCGGCAAGGTGTGTCCGATACACGATTGGAGATCCTGAAGCAATGACCCATCTCTATCTCATTCGGCACGGTGAGGCATGGGCCAATGTGCAGCCGATTGTTGCCGGGATGCGCGGTGATCGGGGCC
>JAOACN010000529.1 GCA_026417815.1 Chloroflexaceae bacterium
CCCCGCCACACCCCTGCCGGAGGGGCGAGGATGTAACGCATCCGGCGGACAAATCCGACCAAAGTCGGATAGCGCACTGCGTCAAAATCTGTTATACTACACCCATCGGTTCGGCGACGATGCGACAGACGCGCCGGGCCATTTTCCTCTTAATCCCCCCTGTCGCTCCCCTCATTTACCCCCAGCGGCTGCCGCAAGGCAGCCGCTCGCCACATCGCGCAGGATGCGTGGTATGACGATGCCGTCATCCACAACCCCCTAGCGCAAGTGCGCCGAAGTCGTTATACTATAGCTCGTGCTCCCACCGGGCGCGATTATGTGGAAAAGTCCCATCGCCATACGCCATTGCAACGGTGGAGCTGGCAACTGGCGAGGAGGTAGGGTGTGTTAAAGCCGGAAGAACTTCCGCCGACTCTGGAAGGTTGTACCCAGCGTGAGTATGAGCAACTTCGGCGCGAACTCGCCGAGGCCCACGCGCTGAATCGCGGGTTGCGGCGTCAACTCGAAAAGGCGCTCCTGGCTGCCAATGAAGCGCAGCGTGCCCACGCCAAGATGGTCGCCACCCTGACGGAGACGATGCGCGAGAATACCTCCCTCGCCCACGAACGCGACATCTGGCGCGCCCGCGCCCAGCGCCTCGAAGCCGGGATAGCGCCCGAGCCTCAGGTTACGCAGCGAACCCTCGACATCAGCAGTCTGGCGGGGCAACTCAGCGAAGACGAGATCAACGCCATCCGCAAAGCCATGGCGCGCCTGCATCACCCCGACGTGGGGGGTGACCCTGAGCGCATGAAGGCCTGGAACGCCGCCCTGGATCGGATCGGTGGCTCGTAGCGCCGGGAGGAGAGGGAAGCCATACGGCCGCCGCGGTTTCCCGCTCGCGGCCTTTATTGATCAGCCGACTCGAGATCCTCGCTCAACCCGGCGCGCAGCTTCTCCAGCAGCATCCGTAGTTGTTGCTGCTCCGCCGGCTCAAGCAGGCCCATGCGCCGCTCCACCGCGGCGTCATGCAAGCGGATCGCCTCATCGCGCAGCGCCAGGCCCCGCGGGGTCAACAACAGTCGCTGGGCCCGCCGATCGTCAGGATCAGGGGTCCGCCGGACCAACCCATGCGCCTCCAGACGATCGACCAGGCGCGTGATCGTGCTCTTCACACAGAGCAACTCCGCGCCGATGTCGGTCAAACGGCGCCCCTGAGCCGTGTCGAGACGCTGGAGCACCGAAAATTCCAGCGGCGAAAGGTTGACCTTCTGGAGCACCCGTCGATCGCCATCATCGAGGAGAACGTAGATGTCGTGAATGAGCCGGTGCTGCTCGTGGGCAATCGAGGGCGCTATGGGTGGGGACATAGACTTAACCCTCGGCGATGCAATAGTTGCAGTTGCAAGCAATTATAGAGAGCCCGATCTGGCCCGTCAAGACGTGGAACGGCAACCGACAGTTGACACCGCTCCTCGTGACCGGTAGAATGGAAGGGCGTTTTTGGAAGAATTGTTGAGATTTGGATAGGTTTGTTCGGCCGCTAGAAGGGTATGGGGATGGTGCAACTGGCCGGGTTCTGGATGGCCCTCGCCACGTTTCTGGGGATCTGGTGGGGACACGTCGGCGTGCGCTGGCTCGAGGCCCACAGTGCCCGCATCGGGCTGCCGGCGCTGGTCCTGACGTTCGCCGGGTTGGGGCTGAACGCCTACGCCCTCTTTGCCCCCAATCTCACCCTGGCGGGCGTCAGCAGCATTGTTGGCGTAACCCTGCTGTGGGATGCCTTCGAGTTGTTCCGGCAGGCGAAGCGGGTGCGCAAGGGGCACGCGCCGGCCAATCCTGCCAATCCGCGCCACGCTGCCTATCTGGCCGCGGGCGGTTCGGCAACAACGGCCGACTTGCTTGACCGCGAACCGACCGGTTGCCCCGTCACGCCCCGGCGGTCGTCGTGGCGCCCCGCTGAACACTCGTCCGACCTGTATCATCCATCTTCGGCCAGCACCGACTGAAGGGAGCGCCAGCTTATGCAGTGTGGTGGAATTGCCCTTGGCCTGTTCAGTTTCGGCATCATCGGCTTTGGCTTCTTCTGGGTCATTCGCATGGAGTACCACCTTGGCTATCTCTGGTGGCCCTACCCGCTGGCCCTCGGCGCGCTGTTGATCCTCGGGTCCCTCTTCGTGGCCAATCCCGGCTGGTCGGCCCTCCTCGGCATCACCGGGGCATCGTTCATCTGGGGCGCCACCGAGTTGAAGGAACAGGCCGTGCGGGCCGAACTTGGCTGGTTCAAGTTCAACCCGCGCCGCAAGCCCGATCCCCCGTTCGCCGAACTGATCCGCAAAATCAAGGCGCCGCATCTTTGAGGTGAAAATGGATGGGAGGGTTCGGGAGAGCGCGGTCCCCCCAACAACATCCTTGCTCAAACGCGCCCTGCGGCGCCAGGCGGGCGAGCGCCGCAATGCGATTGACGATCGCGCCGGGCGCAGCGCGGCGATCTGCGCCCGCCTGGTCGCCCTACCGATCTTTCAGGCCGCCGCTTCCATCCACTGCTCCCTGCCTATCCGCTCCGAAGTCGATACCCGCTTCCTGATCGACGCCGCGCTGGCCGCGGGTAAGGCGGTGGCCGTACCCGTCGTGGGCAACGACCATGCGCTCGATCATAGCTGGATCGACCGGCTGGACGCAGAGGCGTTTGTGACCGGTCCACACGGTATCCTGCAACCGCGCGAGGTGCGCCCCGCCGCGCCCGGGAGCTGGGATCTGACCGTGGCGCCCTTGCTGGCCTTTGACCGCGCCGGCTACCGCCTCGGGTACGGCAAGGGCCTCTACGATCGCTTGCTAGCGCAGGCGCGCGGCGTAAGCATCGGGGTGGCCTTCGCCGCCCAGGAGGAGCCGTGCCTGCCACGCGAGCCGCACGACGTGCCCCTGGACATTATCGTTACTGAGTACGAAATCATTCAGCGACGCCCTGGCGCGGCCACGGCCCTCCGGGATGCTCAGGCGTAGACCTCTAGGGCGCCCAGGCCAGTCCCGAGTCGGCGTCGATCCCGAGACCGGTGGTTAACCGGCGCGTTCGACCGGCAGCCAGTACGCCGCCGGGTTCTGCGTTGAGCTCGGCGATCCAGAGATCGAAGCCTGCCTCCCCCGGAGCGATCGCCAGAAACGCCAGCAAACGCCCATCGGGCGAGATCACCGGCGCCCGCGCCGCTCCCTGATCGCTGAGCCTGACAGGAACACCGCCGGCCACGGGTACGGCAAAGATACTGGTGCGCCCGTTGTCCGGCGCGGCGAACACGAGCCAGCGCCCATCCGGCGTGAGGGCCGGATCATAACTACCCACCGGCGCCCCGGTAAGGGCCTCGGCGCGCCCGCTGACCAGGTCGAGGCGATACAACTCCTGGCGGCCAGTTGGCCCGACACCGGCGCGGGTGAAGATCAGCCCTGTTCCATCGGTGAGAAACACACTGCGTCCCACACTGGCTTCGCCGTCCCCGTAAGCGGGCAGCGGCGCGCCAGGGCCCACTGGCAGCAGCAGCAACTCCAGAACCGCGTCGGCCAGGGGATCGCCGGCAGGCGGCCGGGTCTGCATCGCCACCGCCATGCGCATCCCATCGGGCGACCAGGCGGGGTAAAAGGCCCAGCGACTCTCGGCGACACGCGCCAGACTGTTCGGGGGCGCCTGCGAGCCATTGTCGGTAAGGCGGCCAAGGGGTTGCCCCGCGCTGTCGGCCAGCCACACATCGCTGAAGCTGTTGTCGCGCACGACATAGGCGATGCGCTCACCCGCCGGGTCCCAGGCAGGTTGGAACGCCGCGCCCGTGCCGAGCAACGGAGCAGCCGCGCGCCCCCGCCACTGCCAGATCACCCCCTGGCGCACGAAGAGCAGCCGGCCAGGCAAGGCATCACCACGCACCGCCGGATTCGCGCCTGCGATCTCCGATCCCTCCTGCCTCGCGCTGCAACCGCCGCTGAACACCGCCAGGAGCAGGAGCAGCAAGGTCACTTTCGTTATCGTGTACAACCTGTGCATGGTGAGAGGGTTGGGGAGGGTTTCACCCTCCCAGGTAACGCCGCGTCATCCTGTCGTTGTGCGGGAGGGCGTGATGGGCCGGCCCCCGCCCCGTAAGGGCGAAGCATCGGCTGCGCCAACGCTTCGGCCCAACAGGCGACCGGAGCGCCAGGGGAGACGACCCTTGCGGCTCGGTGGCGGTGAAGCTTCCGCGGGCTTCTGTTGTAGCAGGTCCTCGGGCAAATCGCGCGGCAACAGGGCCCGCAGGGCCCCTGGCGCCACCTCAAAGGTCATCGGCGTGAAGCCGATCGGATCGCCATCCACCTGCACTGGCAGGGGCGGCCTGGCCACCACCGTGAGCATTCGCGCGCGATAGTACTGGATCTCCGGATCGTGGCCCTGGCGGCGACCAAGAATGGCAAGAAGCTGCGCAGGGCGCTCAGGCCATTTTCGCCCTTGATCACGCATACATCGAGCAAGCCATCATTAATAC
>JAOACN010000596.1 GCA_026417815.1 Chloroflexaceae bacterium
AGGGCGCAGCCCTCCCCGACCCGCCCCGCAAGCGGCCTTCTCGGGAGGGCGCATCCCTCCCCGACCCGCCCCGCGGGCGGGAGGCTGCCCATGTCCGCTCAGGCAGCGCCGCCGGTGACGATCCCTTCCAGACGGTCCTCCAGATCTTCGTAGATCGAGCGCAGGCGATCGAGGGTCTCCTCGTCAGCGTCCCAGAAGCCGCGCCCGCTGGCCTCCAGCAACCGGCGCACCATCCCCGCCGCGGCGTGGGGGTTGAGTCGGGCGAGGCGCTCGCGCATCGCGTCGTCGAGGGCGTAGGTCTCGGCGACGCTCTGGTAGACCCAGCCTTCCACCGCGCCGGTGGTGGCGCTCCAGCCGTAGGTGTTGTTCAGGCGCGTCTCGATCTCGCGGGCGCCCTCATAGCCGTGGGCCAGCATGGCCTCGTACCACTTTGGATTCAGCAGTTTGGCCCGCGTCTCCAGGCGCACCATCTGGCTCAACGAACTCACGCGGTTGCCGCCGGTGGTCACCGCGTCCGAAACCAGCACCTCGGGACGTTTGCCGCTCAGGCGCTCGATGCTCTTGGTGACGCCGCCGAGGCTCTCGTAGTAGGTGTCAATGTCGGAGATGCCCACCTCGAAGCTGTCAATGTTCTGGAAGGTCAACTGCACGCCGGCCAGTGCCTGTTCGAGCAAGCGGCGGGAGTCCTTCCATTCGCCGCCCTTGCCCAGGGTGAACCCTTTGCGGCTGAGGAAGGCATCGCTAATCTGGCTGTCGTCCTCCCACGAACCGCTCTCAATCAGATGGTTGACGTGGCTGCCATAGCTGCCCGGCGCGTTGGCAAAGACGCGGGTGGCGGCCTCTTCCAGCGGCACGCCCAGGGCGGCGGCCTGGGCCAGGGCGTTGCGGCGCACGAAGTTGGCCTCGGGCGGCTCGTCGGCCATGGCGGCCAGCCGGGCGGCTTTGTCAATCAGGCGCATCTGGCCCCCCAGCAGGTCGCGGAAGATGCCGCTGACCGTCACCACCACGTCAATGCGCGGGCGGCCCAGTTCGGCCAGGGGGATCAGGGCCACGTCGGTCACATTTCCCAACTCATCGGGCACGGGACGCACGCCCATCAGCGCCAGCACCTGGGCCACGCCCTCGCAATCGCTCTTGAGGTTGTCGCTGCCCCAGAGCACCACCGCGACGCTCTCCGGCAGGGCGCCGCCGTCGGCGACCGCGCGGGCCAGCAGTTCGTCGGTCAGGCGCATGGCCCGCTCCACCGCCGCCGCCGAGGGCGCGCGGGCCGGGTCGAGACTGTAGACGTTGCGCCCGGTGGGCACGACGCTGGGATCGCGCACGATGTCGTTGCTCGGCGACGGGCGCACGAAGCCGCCCTCCAGGCCGTGCAACAGCCCGGCCAGCTCCTGATCGCTGGTCAGTCGGGCGAGCAGGTCGCCGAGGAAGTGGGCCAGCGGCGCCAGGTCACCCGGGGCGTAGCTGCCGACTTCCAGCGGCGCGCCGCCCACGAAGCGCCGGATGCTCTCTTTGCAGCGGGCCTCAACCGCGCGCCAGGACTCCTGGGCCTGCAAATCGCTGGCCACCCGCTCCTGCAACGCCGCGTAGTCCAGCCCCATGCTCCGGGCGACGAGGGCCGGCAGGGTCGTCTCCTCGCCGCGCAGCCTGAAGCGGTGGAAGGTCGCCGTGAGGGCCAGCAGGTCCACCAACTCTTCGGTTGAGGGCGGCGCGCCGAAGACGTGCAGGCCGGCGGGGATCATGCGCTGCTCGATCTGCAGCAACTCGTGGCTGAGATGGGCCAGGTAGTCCGCGTCGGAAGACGTGTCGGCGGGCGCATCGGCGCCGAGGCCCAGTTTGGCGGCCAGTTCGCGGATGGTCGCCAGCATTCCCGCGTCGGGACGTTGCCGGTAGGCGTCAATGGCGTCCTTCAACTGGCGCAGGCCCTTGTAGAGGCCGGCCTGCTGCAGGGGCGGCACCAGGTAGCTGATCAGCGTGGCACCGCTGCGGCGCTTGGCGATGGCCGCTTCGCTGGGGTTGTTGACGCTGTAGAGGTAAAAGTTGGGCAGATCGCCGATCAGCCGGGCGGGCCAGCAATCGGCGCTCAGGCCCGACTGCTTGCCGGGCATGAATTCCAGCGCGCCGTGGGTGCCGACGTGGATGACCGCATGGGCCCGGAAGTCGTGCCGCAACCAGGTGTAGAAGGCGGCGAAAGCGTGGTTCGGGGCGGCGTCGCGGGCCATGAGCATGCGCATCGGGTCGCGCTCATAGCCAAAGGGCGGCTGCACGCCGACGAAAATGTTGCCGAAGCGGCGCCCCAGGATGCGCAGCCGCCGGCCATCGCTGAGCAACTCGCCGGGAGCGCGGCCCCAGTGGGGCTCGATCTCGGTGTAGGCCGGGAAGAGGCGCCGGTAATCCTCCACGCTGAGGAACCCCGCCACGGCGGCGTCGGTCCCGTGGAGCAACGGCGAGGCGGCGGGGTCCCCGCGCCCCTCGATCACCATCTGGCGCAACTCCTCGGCGTCGGCGGGCAGATCCACCGTATACCCTCGCTCCTTGAGCGCCCGGAGGATGGCGTAGACGCTGCGGAAGACATCGAGGTAGGCGGCCGTGCCCACGTTGCCCAGATTCGGCGGGAAGCTAAAGAGCACCAGGGCCAGGCGCTTCTCGTGGTTGGGGGTGCGCCGCAGGGCCACCCGGCGGGCGATCCGGTCGGCGATCAACGCGACCTCGGGTTCGGCGGGCACGAAGGCCTCGGCGCGGGCGGTGGGGCCGCCAAAGACGATCGGCTCGGCGGCGCCCTCCAGTTCGGGCACGGCGATGCTCAGGGCCGCCTGCACCGGCGCCAGCCCGCCCCAATCGGCGCGCCAGTCCTCCACCCGCTGGAAGGCCAGGGGCACCGGGGCGAAGTAGCCCACATCGAGGGCCTCGAGGGCGGCCCGCGCGTCGGCCGGGCGGCTCTCGGCGGGACCGCCGACCAGGGCGAAGCCCGAGGCGTTGACCAGGAGGTCCACCGTCGCCCGGCGCGGTTCACCGGCGTGAGCCTTCTTGCGCCAGCCGTGGGCCTCGGGCGCGGCGGTAAAGAAGGCCTCGATCGCCGGGCGCATATCCAGGCCCGAGGCGTAGGCCATGCGCGCCTCCAGCCCGCGGGCCTCCAGCGCCCGCGCCAGGGCGTCGAGATGAGCCGTATTGCCGCTCAGCGCCACCGTTCGCAGGGCCAGAATGCCAACCGCGCCCTGCGTTGCGGTCGGGCCACCCTTCTTGCCCGCCCCGCGGGCGCGGCTCGCGCGCCACTGCTCGTAGGCCGCCAGGGTCTCGAATGGCGCCGGAGCGTCGGGGTGGATCAGCGCCTGCTCGGGGTAACTCACCGGGTCAAGGATGGGCAGTTTGCCCTTGTAGCCGGGCACATAGGCTTCGATCAGCAGGCAGATCAGCCGGTAGAGATTCTCCGGCGAAGCGTTGGTCCAGTACTGATGGGCGACGATATAGGTGTAGAGATCGCGAGCCTTGCCGGGGATGAGGCGCAGCACCCGCGAGAGGTTCCGCAGCACGGCCAGCTGGCGGCGCGCCTCGCCCGCGCCGCCCTGGGGCCGCAGCTTCTTGATCCACTGGCGCAGCGGGCCGCCGGCCTCCTCGCCCTCGCGGGCCGCCAGCACGAATTTGCCGATGCGCGTCTGGCGAATGAGCGCCGGGTTCGAGGTGATAATCAACACCGGACAGGCGGCCCGTTCGAGCAGGCGCTCCAGCGGGCGCACGTACTCCTCGCCGAAGAGGCGCGCGCCAAAGACGAACGCCGCCCCGGCGATGTCGCGCTCCAGGCGCCGCCAGCCCTCCTCATCGCGCAGCGAGGCGGCGTCGTAGCAGGCGGGGGTCATTTCGACCCCGTGCTCGGCCCGCAGCCGCACCGCGGCCTGGCGCAGGGCGGCGGCGTGGTTGCCATCAATGGTGAGAAAGACGATGCGCATCGGCGTTCCTCGCTGCCTAATCCGCGGCGGCGACGCGCCGCGCCCGCCAGTCCGGACCGGGATAGTTCGGGAAGCCCTCCAGACCGCGCCACTTCGTCGCCTCCCTGGTGGGCAGGGGCGGCAGACGGTAGGTTGCCAGCAGGCGCAGCACGATCCCGGCGCGCAGGCGCGCGGCCTGGGCCTGGTTCACCGTGCCGCCGCGATTGGCCAGTTCATTGGCGCGCGCGTCGTACTCGGCGGCCTTGTCGAGATGGCGGAAGAAGCGCGGATCGTCCACCGGCAGGGTTTCGGGGTAGACCTGGGTCGCGATCCGGTTGCAGAGGCGAATGACATCCTGGTCATACGTGCGCCAGTCGAGGCCCAGGGCGCGGTAGAAATCGGCGCGGCGGCAATCGTTGAGGTACATGGTGGCGTACACCGCGAGGAGGAAGAAGCGGATCCAGCGCCGATTGGCGGGCCTGTTCAGCAGTTCGGGCTGGCTGCGCATAAGCATGGAGAAGAACTCCCCGTGGCGGTACTCGTCGTTGCACCACTGCTCGAACCACTTGAAGATCGGGTGGATGATATTCTCAGGGTGCTTCTCCAGGTGGCGATAGATATGAATGTAGCGCGAGTAGCCGATCTTCTCGGAGAGATAGACAGTATAGAAGATAAACTTCGGCTGGAAGTAGGTGTACTTTTTCCGCTTCTGGAGCACGCTCAGGTCGAGCGCCACGTTCAGGTCGGCCATGGTCTTGTTGAGGAAGCCCGCGTGACGGCCCTCATCGCGACTCATGCAGCGGAAAATGGCCCGCATCGTCGGGTCCTTCAGATGCTTGACCATCTCGGCGTAGAGGATGCAGCCGGAGAACTCCGCGGTGCAGGAGCGCTCGAGGAACTCGATGAACAACTGCCGCACGGGCATATCATCGAAGTTGGCCAGGAACTCCTCATTGCGCTTGAAGTGATTGCGGTTATAATCGCGCTCAAACTCCTCGCGGATCCACTCAAACTCATCGCGTAGACCGTTCCGATCGATATCGAGCGCGTCAATAGCCTTAAAATCAGTGGTATAAAAGCGCGGGGTAAGGATGGCTTCCTGCAGGGCATGGCGCGTCGTGACGCTCAGATCGGGCATCTGCTCCATAGCTCCTCCTTAGGGATGTTCCACCAGTTCGTTCACCTCAACCAGGCTGCTCTTCTTAATCAGGTTGCGCCGCAACCAGCTCGCCTTGTAGAGCTTGATGGGACTGGTATAGGTGATTTCACCGTGGGTCTGGCCATTAATTCGCGGCAGCGAGACAATTTCCAGGGTATCGCCCGGCTGGATCTCCATCCCCGGCGGCAGATCGACGTGCAGGTGGAAATGCTCATGCTCGCTCTGCAGATGCACCGTGCCTTCGCCTTCCTGCAGCGTCTCACGCTCGTACCAGCGCCACAGGGCGTAGCCCGCCGCTGCTGCCAGCGCCAGTCCGAAGAGCTTTCGCATAGCGTCCCCTTTCCTTGTGCAAAGCGTTTTTCTTATCGTGTTGCTGCGCGAACCTGTTGCGTTACCGTCTGGGCGAGGGGCGGAGGGCGAGCCCTCCGTCATTCCAGATAGGATAGATAGGATAAAGGTGGAACGGGGTTGCGGGGACGCCTGATCTCCCGCGCCCCTCCACCGGTAACGGTGCTCACCGCAGCGCGAACATAGCCTGTTCAGGTGCGCATGGCCTGGACGAGCGTGACGTGATAGAAGCCGCTGCTGATCCGCCGGGCGCGGCGGATGGACATGCCGCAAGCGGCGAGGGTGGCGCGTACCAGGTCATCGGGGATCATTTGAATATCGGTACGGCGCTGGCCGTGGGGAAAGAAGGCGCCCACGCGATGCATTGCCGCCAGCAGCGGGCTGTATGGGGCATAGGTAAAGAGCAGGGTGTCGGCGCAGAGATCGGCCAGGTGGCGCAGCATCTGTTCAAATGGCCCGGGCGGGTAGTGGATCAGCACATCGAAGCACGCCACCACCGTGAAGCGTCCCTCAAGCTCCTCCAGATCGGCGACCAGACCGTCAACGCGCCCGGCGAGGCCGGCGGCGTCAGCCGCGGCCCGTGTGGCCGCGACCATCTGGGGCGCCAGGTCCGCCGCGGTTACGCGCATGCCCCGGCGGGCCAGGGCCAGGCTGAACAGACCCGTGCCGCAGCCCGCGTCGAGGGCCGCGCCTTCGCGGCCACGGCCCTCGGCATCCAGCCACTCCTCCGCGAGGGCCAGCATCTGCGTGTGCCCGTCGCGGATCGAACGGCGAATGGGCGAGAGCCGCGCCTCACCGTAGATGGCCGACCAGCGTTCGAAGCCTACCCCGTTGAAGTACTGGCGCAACCGTGCTTTGTGCTGGGTGGTGTCCACGTTCGATCTCAGCATCCGCTGGCGAGGGGGGAAATTCGTAGTGCGAACTATATACTACGATCTTGCATCGCGATTATAGCATAAAAGTCAACACCACCGCACTATATGCAAAAGGTGGGCAAAAGGTTGAAGCGGCGATTTACGGCTTTCTGACGGGGTAAAATTTTTCTTGGAATCGCTCCGTTCCGTGCAAAAAGTTGACGAATCTTGCGTAGCAGGAACAATTTCGTTACCCGAGCAGGTTCGGACAGCCCCCGGCCGCGCTGTACGATGCCGGGATTACAACAGGTTTTCCTGGGAGGGCGCAGCCCTCCCGGACCCTCCCCCGGGCAGCGGCATGGGTGACCCGGGGTCCTCCGCACCGCGGATCGCGCCATACCGGTATAATGGCGGGCACGCTCATCGCCTCCCTCCCCCCGGTGAGTAGGGCCGAAGCAGTGGCGCAGCCGCTGCTTCGGCCCAACAGCCCAACGCTACTAGCCAGGACAAAGAGAGCCAACCTTGAACATCGAATACCTGCAACGCATTCTCACCAGCCGGGTCTACGACGTCGCCGTGGAGACGCCGCTCCAGCTCGCGCCAGGTCTCTCGGCGCGCCTGAACAACCAGGTGTTCTTCAAGCGCGAGGATTTGCAGCCCATCTTTTCCTTCAAGCTTCGCGGGGCCTACAATCGCATCGCCCACCTTTCACCGGAGGAACGGCAACGGGGCGTCATTACGGCCTCCGCCGGCAACCATGCCCAGGGGGTGGCCTTCTCCGCCCAGCGCCTCGGCATCCGCGCCGTTATTGTGATGCCGGTCACCACGCCGGAGATCAAGGTCAACGCCTGCCGCGCCCGTGGCGCCGAAGTGGTGCTCCACGGCGATAGCTACAGCGACGCCGAAGCCTATGCCTACAGCCTGCAACGGCAGCTCGACCTGGCCTTTATCCACCCTTACGACGATCCGCTGGTCATCGCCGGCCAGGGCACCATCGGCCTGGAAATCTCGCAGCAGATGCGCGCCGAACGTTACCGCGTCTTCGTGCCTATCGGCGGCGGCGGGCTGGCCGCGGGCATTGCGGTCTTTCTCAAAAGTATCGATCCTGAGATTGCGGTGATCGGGGTCGAACCCGACGACGCCGACGCGATGTACCAGAGTCTCCGCGCTGGCGAGCGGGTCACCCTCGCCAACGTCGGCATCTTCGTTGACGGCGTGGCGGTGCGGCGGGTCGGCGAGCATACCTTCCGCCTGGTGCGCGAGTACGTGGACGAGATCGTGCGGGTCAATACCGATGAGGTCTGCGCGGCGATCAAAGATGTGTTTGACGATACGCGCAGTATTCAGGAACCGGCCGGCGCCCTGGCCGTCGCCGGGCTCAAACGTTTCGTCGCCGAACAGGGGGTGCGCGACGAGGCCCTGGTGGCCCTCACCTGCGGCGCCAACGTCAACTTCGGGCGCCTGCGCCACGTGGCCGAGCGGGCCGAAATCGGCGAGCAGCGCGAGGCCCTGCTGGCGGTGACCATCCCCGAGCGTCCTGGTTCATTCAAGCGCTTCTGCCGCGACCTGGGGCACCACAACATCACCGAGTTCAACTACCGCTACGCACCCCGCCCCGATGCCCGCGTCTTTGTGGGTATCGAACTGGCCCATCCCGAGGAGCGCGCCGCGACCGTCGCCCGCCTGCTCGCCTGTGGCTACGAGGTGCTTGATCTGACCAGCAACGAGCTGGCGATCGTTCACCTGCGTCACATGGTCGGCGGGCGCGCCCCCGAGGCCGTGAACGAGCGTCTCTACAGCTTCCAGTTCCCCGAACGCCCCGGCGCGCTGCTCCAGTTCCTCGAGTCACTCGATGAGTCGTGGAACATCAGCCTGTTTCACTACCGCAACCACGGCAGCGCCCACGGTCGCGTCCTGGCCGGCATTCAGGTGCCCGCCGCCGACCTCGACCGCTTTCACGCCTCGCTCGACCGCCTGGGGTATCACTATGTTGACCAGAGCGATAATCCGGCCTATCACGCCTTTCTGACGTAATAGGCGCCGATGGCGAGGTATGGGGAAACCTTTTTCCCCATACCCCCCGTCCTCGCAGAGGGTGTGAGAGGGCTTCGCCCGCTCGCACCCTCTCCATCTTCGTGTCCTCTACGGCGGCTTTTTATATCATCCGAGCATATTATCCAGATCTTAACTTGATAAACCTGCTGCCAGTGCTATACTTGAAGTATTCAAGGTCGTTCCTTCAAGAATCATCCACCTGAGAAAACTGGCTGCTTGCGCCGACATCTGGAGGAACATCATGCGGCGAGCGCTGGCAATCTTTGTGTGGTTGCTCCTCGCCTCGATGCTTGTGGCGTGTGCAACCGCCACCCCGGCGCCAACGCCCACCCGTACCGGCGAGGGGAAAACCGTGCAGGTCATTGTGATCGCCCAGGAGAGCCTGGCCGCGGCCCTGAAGGGTCAGAGCGCACCCACCGCGGCATCACGAACGGTACTGGAGGCAGCCCCGAATCTGCGCCCACTGGACCCCGGAGCGTCTGACCCCATCCTGGCTCGAACGTTTGTGGTTGACATCGCCGCCGACGCGGCCGCCACCCTGGTGACCCGTCTGCAGCAGACACCGGGCGTCGAGTCGGCTTACCTCAAGCCCCCTGACGCCCTGCCGTAAGGTTGAAAGTGCATACCTCAAGGAGGAGCCCATGGAACTGGAGCGCGAGTTGATTGTCATCACGCGAGCCGAGGAGGGCGCCCCTGTCCTTGGCGCCGCACCCGCTGATCTGTCACGGATCGTGTCGGAGGCTGGCGGCGCCATGCACCGGCTCTTCACTGCGGCCCCCGAAGCGCCCCCTGAGGCGCTCGGCGCCGGGGCGGCGGCGGGCGCCCTGCTTGCCGAGGTTACTTTTTATCGGGTTGATGCGCCGGATGAGCGTCTTGAGGATCTGGCTCGGCGGCTGCAGGAACTGCCCACCGTGGAAGCCGCTTACGTAAAGCCGCCTGCCAGCCCCGCTGTGCTGACCGAGGTGGAGTTGCCGCGGAGCGAGCCTGGCATCAACGATATGGCGCCGCGACCCGAAGAGCCGGCTGCCACGCCGGACTTTACCAGCCGCCAGGGCTATCTCAATGCCGCCCCTGAAGGCATTGACGCGCGCTTTTCCTGGACGCGGCCCGGCGGCAGCGGCGCCGGCGTGCGCATCATCGATATCGAAGGCGCCTGGCGCTTCACGCACGAGGATCTGGTCCAGAATCAGGGCGGCATGGTCTTCGGCGCCGCTTCGAGCGACCTCGGCTGGCGCAATCACGGCACCGCGGTCATCGGCGAGTTTGGCGGCGACCGCAATACCTTCGGCATCACCGGGATCTGCCCCGATGCCAATGTACGCGCCATTTCGATCTTCGGCGGCGTTGGCAGCGCCGGGGCGATCCGCCAGGCCGCCGATCTGCTCAACCCCGGCGACGTGATCCTGATCGAGTTGCACCGCGCCGGCCCGCGCCATAACTTCGCTCCACGCCTTGACCAGGCCGGCTACGTCGCCATCGAGTGGTGGCCCGATGACTACCAGGCTATTCGCTACGCGGTCAACAAGGGCGTCATCGTCGTCGAAGCCGCGGGGAACGGCCAGGAGAACCTCGACGACGCGATCTACGACGCCAACCCGCCCGCCCCCTTCGGCCCCTTCCCCTCCTGGTGGCGCAACCCCTACCGCCGCGCTCCCCTCGACTCGGGCGCGATCGTGGTTGGCGCCGGCGCGCCGCCCCCCGGCACCCACGGGCGGAACCACGGCCCCGACCGCTCGCGCCTGAACTTCTCAAACTACGGCGCCCTGGTTGACGCTCAGGGCTGGGGCCGCGAGGTGACCACCACCGGCTACGGCGATCTACAGGGCGGCTCGAACGAAGATCTCTGGTACACTGACACCTTCAGCGGTACATCGAGCGCCTCGCCGATCGTCGTCGGCGCCATTGCCGGGGTGCAGGGAGTGCTCCACGCCGCCGGACGCATTCCGATGAGCCCCGCCCGCGCGCGGGAGGTGCTGCGCGCCACCGGTTCACCCCAGCAGGACGCTCCGGGCCGCCCCACTGCCCAGCGGATCGGCAACCGGCCCGATGTGCGCCAGATGATTGACTATGTGCTGCCAACCCGCACCTGGATCGGCGTACAGTTCACCGGCGTCGTGCCGGCCAATCAGACCGGTCGCTGGTTCACCCATAGCTGGTCGGCCCACTGGCACGTGATCTGGACGGTCGTGCCCACCAGCGTCACTCCCGGCGGCCCGCAGATCCGCTGGCGCGTGCAGGTTGAGCGCGCCTCCGACCGCCACATTACCTACTGGATCGATATTACCAACCTGACAAACGTGCCGGTCAACATCGAGGCCCGCTACGCCGTGCTTGGCTGGTAAGCCATCGTTCGCACCTTACCTGGTGCATCCGGCAAGTTCCGCGTCACCCTGAGCGAAGCGAAGGGTCCCGTCCGAGATGCTTCACTGCGCTCAGCACGACAAATGACTTGCCGGATGAACCACTTAGCATCAAGGAGGCAAGTATGCGTGTCGGTGTTCAATTCACCGGAAGCGTTCCGGCAAATCAGACCCGGCGCTGGTTCACCCATAGCTGGCCCGCGACCTGGCACGTCGTCTGGAACGTTGTCTCTACTTCGCCGCAACCCGGGGGCCCCCAGATCGACTGGGACGTAGAGGTCGAGCGCGCCTCGCCAACACATATCACCTACTGGATCATCATCCGCAATGTCAGCGCCAATCCGGTTAATATCGAGGCGCGCTACGCGATTATGAACTGATATGAGCAGGGGGAAACCCGGTTTCCCCTTGCTTTTCCCGGAGGAAGCACAGGAGGCAACAATGCGTATCACCATCGAAATCGACGAACAGGTGGCGCGGGTGCGAACGCTCGAGCACGAAGAGGCTCGAGCCGGTCTGTCGGAACGTGGCACGATCCAACTCCCGGCCAACGATGGAGGCGGCCCATCCGCCGCGCTGCTGGCGGCGATCGCCGAAGCGGGCGGTCTTGCCGTCCAGGCCGGCGCGGTGCGTTCCAACGGCCAGGCCGTCGGCGCTACCGATGCCGGCGCCGCGCCATCCTTGTGAACTACGGAAGGGTCCGGGAGGGCGCAGCCCTCCCGGACCCTTCTATGGGAAAACCATTGGGGCAACCTGGCCGCCCCATGCCCTGGCCCGCGATCAGGCGCCCGGCCGCTCCTCGCCGCTCCCCTGGCGCATCCGGCGTTGCTGCAGCACACCGTACTCGATCGCCTGCCAGATGAGGATCGGCGTCCCTGCCCCCACAAAACCCGCGATGACCAGTCGTTCGTAGTCGCGCCAGGTCAGTTTGGAACTCCCGTGCCGCGCGATCCATTGCACCGGCAGCCCGACCAGCAGCACCCCGCCAATCACTTCCAGTGCCACCCACGTGGGTTTGATGGGCAGCGCCCGTTCCAGTACCGCCAGAAAACCAGAATAGCTCGCCCCAAGAATGACTGTGGTCCAGAGGACCTGTTTCCGCAAACGCTCGGGATCGTCTGCCTGGTAGACGAGCGGTGAAGCCTGTGCCATACGATTGTCCTTTCCGCTACGGCTCCGGACGCCTGAGCACCTGTTCAGACCGTCGGGGAGATCTCAGCAGGTATTCCAAACAGGCTCACAGGCTCCTGTGAAGACAAACGTACACGGTATTCGATTTTGCGCGACGGCTTTCGATTTCTGAGGCGCAAAGCCGCTCCGCTCACCGGGTAGGGCGCGGCGAAACCCGCTTTCCCGGCCCCATGCCCCCGTTCCAGTTGTGCTATACTGGCCTCACCGCAGCATTGAGCCGTGTGACCGCCGGTAGCATACCCCGAAGAGGAGCGCGCGATGAAGCGCATCGTGAGCATCAGTCTGGGCTCGTCGGCCCGCGATTACCACTTTACGACGTCGATCCTCGGGCGCGCGGTCGAGGTCGAGCGCATTGGCGTGAATGGCGAGGCCGCGCGTGCCGCCGAACTGATCCGCGCCTTCGATGGTCGGGTGGACGCGATCGGGCTCGGCGGTCTCACGCCGGTCTTCCGGGTGGGCGCGGCGCGGTATCCGCACCAGGAGGCCATCCATATCGCCGCCCAGGCCCACCGGACGCCGGTAGTGGACGGCGGGGTGATCAAGGCCACCCTGGAACGCTGGGTGGTTGCTCAGGCTGCCCGGCAGGTTCCTGGCATCTTTCGCTACAAAAAGATTCTCTTTACCAGCGGCATCGAACGCTTCCAGCTTGCCGCGGCAATGGCCGAGTACGGCGGCGAGTTGCGCTTTGCCGATCCGATTGTGCACATCGGGCTGCCCTCCCTGCCCGTGCCCCGTTCCCTGGAGCAACTCGAACTCTACGCCGCCACCACCCTGCCCATCACGGCGCTGCTGCCCTACCGTTTGCTGCATCCCGTCGCCCTGGGCCAGGAGGGATACGACCCCCGCGCCGAGGGCCTCTTCCGCTGGGCCGAGGTGATCGCCGGCGATTTTGCCTTTATCCGCCGCTTCGCCCCGCAGGATCTCCGTGGCAAGACCATCGTGACTGACGATCCCTCGCCCGCCGAGATCGAGGACCTGCGGCAGCGCGGCGTGGTTACGCTGGTAACGATGACCCCGCCGTTCACCGGTCCTGACGGCGCGCCCGCGCCCCGGCCCTTCGTTGCCGCCGATGTGCTCGAGGCCATGGTCACGGCCATCCAGGAAACCGGGGCCCAGCCCGGCGAGGCCGAGGTGCTGGATTTCATCTCCGCCACCGGCTGGGGCGCGCACGTCCAGGAGCTGAATCCGCGACCGAAGCCGAAGTTTGCCTTCGTGATCCACCCTCTGCGCACCGCACTGATCGCCAACGACCCCCGCTTCCGCTGGACGCGCTACCTGCCGCCGCGCCTCGTTGAGCGTGCCGCCGCTTACATTCCACCCCTCTACCTCTCGCGCATTCGCGGTATTCGCTCGACGGCCACGGGCGAAGAAGTCGAGGGTATTCTGCTCACTCTTGGCACCACGCCGCGGGAAATGATGCGCCGCCCGCCGAGTTTCACCTACCGGCGCCTCATCCGCGCCGCGCGGATGGCCGAGAAGATGGGCGCCCGGATCATGGGCCTCGGCGCGTTCACCTCGGTGGTCGGCGACGCGGGGATCACCGTCGCCCAGAAGAGTGACATCGGGATCACCTCGGGCAATTCGCTCACCGTGGCGGCCACCCTGGAGGCAGCCAAACAGGCCGTGCTGTTGATGAAAGGCGGGCGACCCGAAAAGGTGCGCGCCATGGTCATCGGCGCGACCGGTTCGATCGGCTCGGTGTGCGCGCGCCTGCTGGCGCAGGCCGTGCGCGACGTGGTGCTGATCGCCCCCCGCCCCGAGCGCCTCCTGGCCCTCAAGCAGCAGATCGAACACGAGACCCCCGGCGCCCGTGTCATCGCCGCGACCCATCCCGATGCCTACCTTAGCGACGCCGATCTGGTCATTACGACCACCAGCTCGCTCACCGGGCGGGTCATCAACATTGACAAGCTGAAACCAGGCGCCGTAGTGTGCGATGTGGCCCGCCCGCCGGATGTGAAGGAGGAAGACGCCGCCCGCCGCCCCGATGTGCTGGTGGTGGAGAGCGGCGAAATCGTACTGCCCGGCGAGCCCGATTTTGGCTTCGATATTGATATGCCCCCCGGCACGGCCTACGCCTGTCTCTCGGAGACCGCGCTGCTGGCGATGGAGGGGAAGTTCGAGGATTACACCCTTGGGCGCAACATTGAGATAGAGCGGGTCAAAGAGATGTATCGCCTCTGGCACAAGCACGGCCTGCAACTGGCCCGCCTGCGCTCCTTCGGCGTCTATGTGACCGACGAAATGATCGCCGAGAAGCGCCGTCTCGCCGAAGAACGCCGCCGGCACCTCAGCCTGCCCGCCGAGCATGTCGAGGGATAGGGGCGAAACATCTTTCGCCCCCGACCAGGGGGCATAGAGGTTCGCCCCGACCGGGGGGCGCGTCGGTACGGCATCCTGTGATGGTCGGCGCCCGCCCCGTAGGGCCGAAGCATTGGCGCAGTAGGGCCGAAGCATTGGCTGCGCCAATGCTTCGGCCCTACGGGGCGGGAACGAAGGATCGTTCGCCCCAACAATGACAACCCTCGAACATCTCACCACCTATCCCGTCCAGCGGCGCTACCGTTCGCCTCTGCTGCTGGTCCACGGCGCCTGGCACGGGGCCTGGTGCTGGGAAGCGGCGCAGGGGGACCTGGCGGCCCGTGGCTTCGAGGTGCATGCGATCAGCGTGCGGGGGCACGGCGGCAGCCCGGCGCCGCCGGGGCACTGGCGCTCGACGATCCTCGATTATGTGCGCGAGGTGCGCGGCGCGATTGCCGCGGTTGGCGAGCGGCCCATCGTAGTTGGGCACAGCGCCGGGGGCTATGTGCTGCAACTGCTGATCACCGGGGTTGTCGGGCCGCGCCCTCCCCTGGCCGGCGCGGTGCTGCTCTGCAGCTCGCCGGTGAACATCGGCGCCTATTTTCTCAAGCGCGGGCTGCGCGGCGGGCCCATGGTCAACCTGCCGGCCCTGCTGCGCCGCGAGCCGGCGGCGGTGCGTCAGGCCCTCTTGCGCCCCGACGTACCCGACGCGGAGCTGGAGCGCCATTGCGGCCGCATGGTGGCCGAACCGCCCCTGGTCACGCTCAGCAGTATGCTGCTCCGCCCCCGCCCCGCCGCCTGCCGCGTGCCAGTGCTGGTGATCGCCGCCGAATGCGACGCGATCTTCGACGTCGCCATCCAGCGCGAGATGGCGCACGCCTACAACGCCCGGTTCGTGGTCGCGCCGGGGGCCGCCCACGATCTGATGCTCGACCCGGCCTGGCCCGTCGCCGCCGAAGCAATCGAACGCTTCGCGCGCGAGACCACCGGCGCCCTGCTGGCGATTTGAGGACGCTGCTCCTCACCCTCCCCCGCCTCGCCGCGCTCGGCGCCCCCTCCCTCTCCACCTGCGGTGGAAAGGGAGGGGGCTGGGCTCTCAGGTGTAGGGTTTTTCGAGCGAGAAGGGGTTTTCGGCATTCCAATGCGCTTGCGATCCTCACCCCCTGCCCCCCTCTCCACCTACTATGGTGGAGAGGGGGAGTTGGGCGTCCCAATGCCCCGGATCGCGAATGTGACGCGAGGATGTGCCGGAAAACCCTCCACCTGAGAAAGGGGGCTGGGGGGTGGGTGAGGACCACCTCCTACGCCGGCTCCTCCAGCGTCGAGAGAATCCGGTGCGCCCGCAGCGCCAGCCAGAGCGCGAAATGCTCCTCGGCATTGTCCAGATCCATCCCGCTGATCTCTTTGATCCGTTCCAGACGGTAGAGCAGCGTGTTCCGGTGGACGTGCAGGGCCTCGGAGGTGGCGCGCAGGTTGCCCAGGTGGTTGAAATAGGCTTCGAGGGTCTTGAGTAACTCGGCGCCCTGGCGATGGTCGTAGTCGGCCAGGCGCGACAGGGTCTCGCGGTAGAACGTCCAGAGCTCCGGGGTTTCACGGAGCCGCACCAGCAGGCGATAGACGCCCAGATCGGAAAAGGCGAGGACCCGCCCGGCGCCAAAGAGCTGGCGCCCCAGCAGCAGGGCCTGCTCGGCTTCTTCGACCGAACGGCGCCACTCGTTCAGGCCGGCTGCGGGAGTGCCAAGCGCCAGCACCAGTCTGGGAAAGGCGCTCGACAGTCGCTCGTGCACCTGCTCGACCAGATCACGCACGCGCGTGGCGCCCGCTACCGGCAGCATACAGAGGATGCTGCTCTCACGGCGGGAGATCGGCGCGCTCACGTTCCGGCGCGCCAGTTCGGTTTGCAGTGCCGCGCTCAAGCGGGCCAGGATGGCAGGGCTGGCATCTTCGACCGTCACGATCATGGCGACGTGCGGCGCGGCAAGGTTGTACCCCAGTTCCTGGCCGCGCTGCATCGCGGCGGTCACATCGCCCGGCTGCCCGAAGAGGATGCCCGCGACAAAGTCGCCACGCAGGCGTTCCTCAGCGGCCTGCACCGCCTGCTCCTTGGCCAGTTCCAGGGCCAGGGCCGCGGCGCCGCGCTGCGCCGCTTCACGGTCCCAGTCATCGAGGGTGGCGCCGGCGATGGCCAGATAGCCTGCTGGCACATCGCCCGATCCGATTGGCTCGACCCAGATCTGCTGGTTGAGCAGCGTCGTCATTCCGCGCGCATTGGGGCGCAGGGCCTGCAGGGCCACGCGGGCCGAGCCGCGACCGCGCTGCGCCCGCAACTCGCCGTTGGGGGCGAAGCAGGCCACGCTCTGGCCGGTGCGCTCGGCCAGCACCTCGAGCAGGCCGGGCACTCCCTGCCCGGCCAGCGAACGCTGGGTGAGCAGATCGTAGAGCTGGGCGCTGCGTCGTTCGAACTGGGCCTCGTAGTCGGTGACCAGCCGGGTAATCTCGCGCTCGACATCGCGGAGATCGGCGCTGTCGGGCAGTTTCAGCAGGGGCAGCCGCACCTCCTCAGCAGCGGCGATGTCCTCGGGCCGGATCTCGCCAAGCGCCACCACGCCGGCCACCGGCACCGGGGCGCTGCCGAGCCGGCGCACCAGCGTCGCCAGGTTGAGCCGCGAGTCGAGCGCGAGGGCCGCCTCCACTGACAACAGCGCCAGTTCACCACCCCGCAGCTCGGCAAAGGCCGGCAGCGTGGCGCGAAGCGTGGCAACCCAGTTGACCTGACGGCCAAGACCGGCGCTCCCTGCGACAACCTCGGTGCCCGCGGGGAGCGCCAGGCGTAGAACATCGCGAACGGTAATGACGGACGGCATGGGTGCTGGCCCTGTGGCGAGTCTCTTACCTGAAATTATAGCACGCGAGATACACTGAACGCTGATGCGACGTCCGTCGCCAGCGGGAAGGTTGGGGCGGCTATGTCGCCCAATACGGTCATGTTTCGTTGGTTCCGGCCGCGTAGCCGCCAGAACCAACGAAACGCTGGAGTATGTGGCCCGCCCCGGGCCGATCGCACGAGCCCCACGGAAGCACTCTCGCCATTGACAAGCCCCATGGCCAGTAGTACAGTTGCAGGGGCAAATGAAGCTCAGCCATTCGCCCTTGCCCTGGATCCCCGAATGCCGCCGCGCAGCGTAATCTGTATATGTCTCCTGGTGCTCTTCGGTCTTGCCTGGGGCCTGCTGCCCGCCCGTAGCAACGCCGGGGTTCGCGGAGACGCCGTTCCCGGGCTCTCCGTGTCACCGGCGCGGCCCACCTGGCTGCGCGAGGCGCTCCATGGCCCGCCCCGCAGCGCCTCGATCCCGGCGCCCGAGGTGTACATCGTCGTGCTTGCCGATCCACCCCTGGCGGCCTATGGAGGCGAACGGCCCGGCCTGGCGGCGACCAGCCCCCGCGCGCGCAATGAGCCACGCCTCGACACGGAGTCGCCCGCTGCCCGGGCCTACCGCGCCTATCTCCACGCCCGCCAGGACGATGCCCTGGCTCGGATGAGCACCCTTCTGGAACGCGCCGTTGTGCCACGGGCGCGCTTTTTCTACGCGCTGAACGGTGTCTCCCTCGCCCTTGCCCCGGACGAGGCGGGGCGCGTGGCCGCCCTTGCGGAGGTGCGCCTGGTGCAGCCCGATGGGCCGCGCCGCCTCGCCACCGATGTTGGCCCGCCCCTCATCGGCGCGGCGCAGCCTGACCTGGCGCCCGCGATCTTCAGCGCGCGTCTCGACTCCTGTCTCTTATACACATCT
>JAOACN010000625.1 GCA_026417815.1 Chloroflexaceae bacterium
ATGTAGGCCTGGCCCACGAGTATGCCCGGGCCGACCACACCCACGGCACCCCGCCACTGCCCACGCTCGACGGCGATGTGCAGAGCGGTGCGGTCGGCAGCCCGCCGGATGCCACCACCGACCCGGCCACGATCACTACCACGGTCACCGCCATCCAGGGCACACCCGTTGACCCTGTTGCCCCTGAGGAGGGCCAGGCGCTGGTCTTCACGGAGGGCGCGTGGCGGCCCGGCGTGGTCAGCGTCGATCTGCAGCCTGCGGCGAGTGTGCGCGCGGAGCGAGCCTACGGGTTGCCGTCCGGGGTGGGCGTGGCTGTCGAGTATGCCCGGGCCGACCACACCCACGGCACCCCGCCCGCGCCATCCCTTGCCGGTGAGGTGACGGCCACCGTGGCGCTCCAGAACGACACCGTCTACCGGCTGAACACCCGGGTTGCCCGGATCATGGACCGCGCCGTGGCCGACCCCGCGGCCATCCCCCCCTTCGAGGGCGCGGTGCTGAAGCTGCGGCGCAACGAGCGCGGTGAACTGTTCTGGGCCCCCGCCAGCGACGAGACGGGCGGCGGCGCGCCCCGGAGCTTCGTGGTGGCCGCCGGCGCCTTTCGGCCTGATGGCGCCCCGCTCCTCACCAGCTTTGGCAACCTGGTCGCCAGGCCGCTCAGCGCCTCGCCCCTGGTCTATCTCCTCATCTTCGACCACTTCGATGGCAAGCCCTACGTGGTCACCGGGGCGCCGATCGCCTCGGCCTCGGCGCCCGATCCGCACGTCTTCGAGTACCTGGGCACAACAACCGAGGCCGCAGAGCGCCTGAGTCGCGACGACCAGAGCGTCCTGGCCGAGGAGATCCGCGCGCTCCGGAATGAGCGCGCGGTCCTGGTGCGCGTGCAGCGTATCGCCTTCCCGCTCGCCACCGCCGACAAGATCGAGTTGCTGCCTACAACGGTCGGTTTTACGGTCGAGATCAGCCGGTATCCATAGAGCGATGCGGGGAACCCGGCGTTCCTCGCTCCCCGCCCGATGGAAGGGTCCGGGACGGCGCGGCCCGCCCGGAACGTAAGACAATACGCCTGGCTTGCAATCGTGGAGCAACGCCAGGGGAGGGAGAGCCAGATGCTGAAGCTCACCGAGGCTATCCGTGGCGACGGTTTGCGCATGGTCAACTTCTTCAACGGGCGCCTGCTCTCGGGCGAGGATCTGCGCCAGGAGCAGAGCGCCGACCGCGCCGCGCGCGAACTGCTCGGCCGCGCAATTGGCCCCGGGGTCGCCACAGGGTTGCTGGCCGCCCCCGGTGGTACGCCCGGGGCTCTGGAGATCAGCGTAACCGATGGCGTGGCGATCAACGGCCAGGGGCAGACGCTGGCTCTGGGCAGCGCCCAGACGGTCTCGCTGGTTGGGCGTCCCGCCGATGCCGGCACGAGCGGGCCAAATGGTTTTCAGCGCTGCGCCAGCGTCAGCACCGGCCTCTACGTGGCCGGCGAGGAGTTTCACCTCCTGGCTCTCGCCCCCGCCGGCTACGGTGAGGGACGCGCCCCGGTGAGCGGCACTGCCGCGTCGGCCGCCTGCGCCACCCACAGTATTGTCGAGACGGTCCAGTTCCGTCTGCTGCCGCTGCGCCTCAACCTGGCCCGTGGTCCGGCTGACAGCGGGCGGACCCGGAACCTGGCCGCCTACGCCCTCTTTGGCCTCGCGCAGCACCAGGCCTTCCTCGCCAATCCCTTCGGCCCCGCTGGCGCGGCTCCGCCTGTTCCCCATGGCCTGACCAGTTGCGATGTCCCCCTGGCCCTGGTGCAGATCGTCAACGACCGGCTGGGCTTCGTCGATCCCTGGGCCGTGCGGCGCGCCCCGGCGACCGACGCAGGCTATGGGGCCTGGGCGGCGCTGACCGGGCCGGCCCACGCCCGGCGGGCCGAGGCCATGCTGCTCCAGTTCCAGCAGCACCTCGCCTCCGAGGCGACGTCGCTCCAGGCCAGGCATCGCTTCCGCTACCTGCCGCCGGTCGGCCTGGTTCCCGCGAGCTACACCAATTTCTTCCAGAACCTGCCTACCGCGGGGCCGTTCCCCATCGCGCCGGCCCACGTGCCAGCGGTCGTGCAGGCGGCCCTGGGTGCGTTGCCGATCGATCTCGACAGCGGTGAGGCAATCTGGCTCCTCCCGGTCACCACCGGCGCGGCGCCGGCGCCCTACACCCTGTTCGCCAGTGGCTATGCCCTCGACATCCTGGCCAGGGCCAACCAGTCCCGCCTGAACGCAGCCGTCTATGCCGCAGGTCCGGCCAGTCTGTAGAACAAGGAGCACCCGATGCCTCTCCCAACCCCGGTCAAACCTGGCGACCTGATCACCGCCGAGTTGCTCAACCAGATCCTCGCCGCGCTGCGCGACCATGCCGAGCGCATTGGGGACCTGGAGTCCGAGTCGGACGCCACCGACGCCCGTATTGACAAAGTGCTGGGCGTTATGACGAGGCAAGATGCGTTCAAAGGCATCGTCGCCGAGGTGGGCCCCAGAGATTTCAGACGCAGGCCGCGCTGATGGCCGACACACCCGCCATGACCATCCGTGTGCTGCGCGCTGCCTGGAGCGAGGACCCGCTGCGGGCCCGGTTACGGCTGGGGCATGCCATGCAACTGGCGGATCTGCGCCCGCCGGGCCTATCGCCAGCGGCCATTCTCTGCGTGCGCAGGCTGAGCGACCCGCTGCCCGGTACGCTGCCAGTTGATGGCTCGGCTCCGCCCGCGGCCTGGCAGGCGGCGCTGCGGGACGCGCTGGCGCGCCTGGCCGCCGCCGCCGCGCGCCCCTTCGTCGGCCCGGCGCCACCCACGGCGCCGGCTGTGCTCTTCGCCGACCGCGCCGAACTGCTCGCCTGCCTGGCGCGCGACCTGGCCGATGGCTGTGTGGCCGGGCGCTGGTGGTGGCGGACGCTGCTCGGTCCTGCCATCGAGGTCTCGGCGGAGCCGTGGCGCGCGACGCCCCATGCTGTTCCCGCCGCCCTGGCGCTGGTTGGCCCCATGGTCGCGGCGCGC
Source organism: Chloroflexaceae bacterium (assembly GCA_026417815.1). GTDB lineage: Bacteria > Chloroflexota > Chloroflexia > Chloroflexales > Chloroflexaceae > JACAEO01. The sequence continues at coordinate 3,020 of JAOACN010000625.1, forward strand.
TGTCTGGCCACACTGCCTGCGCGCGAGGTGTTCCCCCTGTCCGCCGCGGTGGCCGCGGCCTACGGGTTGCCAGCGCCGGGCGCCTCCGCCACCGCGCCGTTTCCCGGGCCTCGGCCATGGCCGACGGGTCCGACCGCAGCCCCGGCGCCTGCGCCCCGGGTGCGGCTGGCGGGCGCCACGGCAGCCCCGGCGCCTGTGCACCAGGCGATGCCATCCCCATGGGCGGCGCGAACCACATCGCTGCTGCGGGAGCTTGCTGCGGAGCCAGCGGTGCAGGTCCTCGACCCGCCGCGGCGGGCGCTGCTCGCGCTGTGCTTCCTGCTCGCCCGCGAGCCAACCACTGCGCGCGCCACGGCCATGGCCGATCTGGCAGCCTGGGCCGCCGCGCCAGCGCCACTCGCGGCGGGGCCAGGCCCGGTGGCCCGCCCTGGCCCGCCGCCCATTCGCCCGGAGCGGCCCGCGCCACGGCCAGCCCACGATGGGCGCCCCGCCGCGCCAGACGGTGCCGCACCGGCGCCACAGGAGGCCGCCTGCGGCGACACTGGTGCGCCGGAGGCTCAGGCGCCGCCCCGAACCGTAGCTCTCGCGTCGCGGCCAGCATCGCCGACGCGTGAGCCGGGGGCGCCCCTGGCTGCCTGTGCCACCGGTCTTGGAGGCTGCTTCTTCCTGATCAACCTGGCCCTGGCCCTCGGCCTCTACGGCGACTTCACCCGGCCCCTGGCGCGCGGTCTGGCCCTCTCGCCCTGGGACCTGCTCGCCCTCCTCGCTCCACGGCTGCTGCGGCGCGACCCCCGTGCCTGCGCCAGCGTTGCCGACGATCCTCTGTGGCCCCTGCTCGCCGCCCTCGCCGGACGCGACCCCCACGCGCCGCCGGGCGCGGGCTTCCGGCCTCCGGCCAGGGTAAGGTCGAGCACACTCGTCCCTCTCCCGTTCAGGAAGCGGGGAGGGAGGGCACGCCTCGCAAGGGTAGAGTCTTCTGGAATATCCGTGCCCCTCGCCCGCTGGGCCAACCGGCTTGCCATCCGGGCGCAGCGGCGACTGGCGCGCGCCCTTGGCGACCCGCGGCTGATCGGGCGGGTGCTGGCAATGCCGGCACGGGTCTACGTCGGGCCGGTGCGAGTTGATGTGGTCTTCGGTCTGGCCGACCTGCCGATCGAGGCGCGCCTGGCCGGCCTCGACCGCGACCCGGGCTGGGTGCCCGCCGCCGGGCGTGATATTCGCTTCCATTTCGAGTGAGCCTATGACCATTGACGCGATCGCGCCCGGCGCAGCGGGCCACTTTCAGCTCTGGTTCTACGCCGCCGTGCTGCGCCTGATCGAACGGATCGACGCCGCCAGCGCCGACGACGACGCCGTGGCTGTCTTTCCCTTCCTGGCAGGCTATCTTGCGGCAGCCGAGGCCCACGGCGCCATCCTGCCGCTTACGGAGGAGAGCCTGGCCGCCTGGCAAGACCGTATCACCGGCTGGGAGACCCGGGCGAGTGTTCACCTGCCCCTGCGGGCCCTGGCCCGCGAGGCTGGCCTCGACCCGACAGCTCTGCTGCTGCTGATCAGCGCCGGCCTGGTCGAGGAGGACGCGCGCTTCGGCGCGATCTTCGAGGTACTGCACGGCGCTCCCGGGCAGCGCCGGCCCACCCTGGGGCTGCTCAGCGGCTGGCTTGGCGGGACGCCGGGCCTTGGCGATGTGCGGGCCGCCCTGCGCGGTCTGGTGGGCGCCGGGTTGCTCCAGGTGCCCAACCCCGACGCCCCGGCGGCCGAGTGGGTGCTCCACCCTCCCGGCCTGCTGTGGGAGTGCCTCCAGGGCGCGCCGGTGGCCACGCTCACACCCTGGGCGCGCTTTATGCCGCTGGCGGATCTGGCCGGCCTGGACACGCTGATCCTCGCGCCGGACCTGGCCGATGAGGTGCAACGCCTGCCAGAGTTGCTGGCAAGCGGGACGCTACCTGCCATCGCCATCCGCGGGCCGTTGTACAGCGGGCGCCGCACCCTGGCGGGCGCCCTGGCACGGGCAATCGGGCGTGGACTGCTGGTGATTGAGGGCCTGGAGCACCCCGACGACACGCGCTGGCGCCTGGCGGGTCCCCTGGCGGCTGCCCTGGGCGCGCTGCCAGTGATCGTCGCCGACCCGGCCCCTGGGGAGAGCCTCACGGTTCCCGCCCTGAGCGCCTACGGCGGGCCGGTGGCCGTGATTGCCGGCCCGGCGGGCGGGCTACGTGGTCCGGCCATCGAACGGGGCCTGGGCCTGAGCCTGGGTATGCCCGGCCCGGAGTTGCGCCTGGCCCACTGGCGGGCCGCCCTTGGCGACGATGGCGGCGACCTGCACGAGCTGAGCGCGCGCTTCCGCATGGCCAGCGGCGCGATCCGGCGCGTAGCCGGCGCCGCCCGGGCCAGCGCCGCCCTCGAGGGGCGGACCCGCGTGAGCATCGCCGACGCTCGCCGGGCTGCCCACGCCCTCGGCCGCCAGAGCCTCGACACCCTGGCGAGCCTGGTGCCGCCCGGGCCAGAGACAGAGACCTTCGCCGCCAGCGCCGAGACTATGCGCGAGCTCGAACTGCTGGCGACCCACTGCCGCCACCGCGAGCACCTGGCCGGCTCGCTCGGGGCGGCCTTCGGCGGCCAGCGCTCCTGCGGCGTGCGCGCCCTCTTCAGCGGGCCAAGCGGCACGGGCAAGACCCTGGCTGCGCGCCGCCTGGCGGCAGCTATCGAGCGCGACCTCTACCGCATCGACCTCTCCGCCGTGGTCAACAAATACATCGGCGAGACCGAGAAGAACCTGGGGCGGGTGCTGGCCCGGGCCGAGGAGCTGGACATCGTGCTGCTGCTCGACGAGGGCGACGCCCTGCTGACCCGGCGCACCAGCGTGCAAAGCGCCAACGACCGCTACGCCAACCTCGAGACCAACTTCCTGCTCCAGCGCCTGGAGAGCTTCGAGGGCATCCTGGTGATCACCACCAACGCCCCCCAGCGCATTGACGACGCCTTCCAGCGGCGCATGGACGTGGTGATCAGCTTCGGGCTGCCCGAACCCGAGGAGCGCCTGGCGATCTGGCGCGCGCACCTGCCAGCCAGCGCCGCCATCGAGCCGGCGGCGCTGGAAGAACTGGCCTACGCCTGCGCCCTGAGCGGCGGACAGATCCGCAACGCCGCCCGTTACGCCGGACTCCTGGCCCTGGAGGCCGGCGTCCCGTTCTGTGCCACGCACCTGTTGAGCGCCGTCAGCCGCGAGTACCGCAAAGCCGGGGCGATCTGTCCCCTCAGGGGTTGGTAGGGACGCCTGCGCCCGCCACCGGAGGTAGCGCCACCAATGCCCGAGCCTGCCCGCACAGCCCGGCCCGCCGCGCCAGCCCGCGCGCCCGCGCCGCGCCTATCCACCCCGGCGCCGCGCATTGCTGCGCCCGTGGTCAGCCCGGCCGGACCGCCGCCGGTGCGCCTGGGCGCAGGCTCGCCCATGCCCCTGGCGATACGCGCGCCGATCGAGCGCAGTCTCGGCGCCGACCTGGATGCGGTGCGGGTCTACAGCGGCGCGGGCGCCAGCCATGCCGCCGCGAGCCTGGGGGCGCGGGCCTTCACCTACGGGCCGAACATCGTGCTCGGAGCGGGAGCGCGGCCCACTGACCTGGGCCTGATGGCCCACGAGGCCGCCCACGTCGTCCAGCAGCGCGCCGCCCCGGTGGCGCAGACCTTCGGCGAGGCCAGCGGCGACCCGCTGGAACGGGAGGCGCGGCAGGCCGCCGAGGCAGTGCTCCAGGGCGGCAGCTTCAGCGTGCAGGGTCGGACCACGGAGGCGCGCGTGCAGCGGCTGGGCATCAGCGACGCCCTCGACTTCTTCGCCGACAGGGCCAACCTCATCCCGGGCTTCCGCATGTTCACGATCATCCTTGGTGTGAACCCGATCAACATGCGCCGGGTCGAGCGGAGCGCGGCCAACATCCTGCGGGCCATCGTCGAGTTCCTGCCCGGCGGCAACCTGATCACCCGGGCGCTTGACACCTACGGCGTCTTCGAACGGGTCGGCGCCTGGATCGAGCAACAGATCAACACCCTCGGCATCACCGGTTCACTCATCCGCGACGCCCTCAACCGCTTCCTCGACTCGTTGAGCTGGCGCGACATCTTCAACCTCAGCGGCGTGTGGGAGCGGGCGAAGCGCATCTTCTCAGAGCCGATCGAGCGCATCATCACCTTCGGGCGCACGCTGATCACCGGCATCCTGCGCTTCATCCGGGAGGCCATCCTGCGACCCCTGGCGCGCCTGGCCGAAGGCACACGCGGCTACGACCTGCTGAAGGCCGTGCTCGGCGAAGATCCGATCACGGGCGAGGCGGTGCCACGAAACGCCGAGACCCTGATCGGCGGCTTCATGAAACTGATCGGCCAGGAGGAGGTCTGGAACAACCTCAAGCGGGCGAACGCCGTGGCCCGGGCCTGGGCCTGGTTCAGCGGCGTGCTGAGCGACCTGCTCGGCTTCGTGCGCCAGATACCCACCCTGTTCGTGCGCGCGCTCCAGTCCCTCGAAATCGCCGACCTGGTGCTGCTACCGCGGGCCTTCGCGCGGGTGGCGGGCGTCTTCGGCGGCTTCATCGGCCGCTTCATCGCGTGGGCGGGCCAGCAGGTCATGAACCTGCTGCAAATCATCTTCGAGGTTGTGGCGCCGGCAGTGATGCCCTACCTGCGGCGGGTGGCCGGCGCCTTCCGCGCGATCATCCAGAACCCGGTCGGCTTCGTGCGCAACCTGGTGCGGGCGGGCATCCTGGGCTTCCAGCAGTTCGCGCGCAACTTCCTCGGCCACCTGCGCGGCGCGCTGATCGGCTGGCTGACGGGGACGCTCGCGGGCAGCAACATCTACATCCCGCAGGCCCTCAACCTGCGCGAGATCCTCAAGTTTGTGCTCAGCGTGCTCGGCCTGGTGTGGCAGAACATCCGCCAGAAGCTGGTGCGCGTCATGGGCGAGCCGGCGGTAGCCGCCCTGGAGACCACCTTCGACCTGGTCGTGACCCTGGTGCGCGAGGGGCCGGCAGCGGCCTGGCAGCGCATCGTGGAGGGCATCGGCAACCTGCGCGACATGGTCATGGAGCAGATCATGACCTTCGTGCGCGACCGGGTGGTGCAGGCGGCGATCACGCGGCTGCTCACCAGCCTGAATCCGGCGGGGGCCTTCATCCAGGCAATCATCGCGATCTACAACACTGTCATGTTCTTTGTCGAGCGGCTGCGCCAGATCGCGCAGGTAGCGATGGCCTTCATCGACTCGCTGGCGGCCATCGCCAGCGGCGCCCTCAGCGCCGCCGCGGACCGCGTCGAGCGGACCATGGCCGGCCTGCTGACCCTGGTGATCAGCTTCCTGGCCCGCATCGCCGGCCTCGGGCGCGTCAGCGACGCCGTGACCAGCATCATCAACCGCGTCCGCGCCCCTATCGACCGCGCCCTCGACCGGGTGGTCGCCTGGATCGCCACCCAGGCGCGGCGGGGGGCGGGAGGGGGAAGGGGGCGGGGGACCGGGTCGGGAGCGACAGCTACAGCGGTCTTCACCCCGATCCGTCAGGCGGCGGCGGAACTGATCCGCCGTCGCTACCCCACGGGCGAGGCGTTTCAGGCTGCCCTCGGTCAGCTTTACCAACGCTTCCGGCCACAGGGCCTTCGATCATTGCGAGTAGAGGGACTGGGCGAGCAGTCGAACCAGCCATTTCGTATCATCGCGCAAGTCAACCCTGAAGAGCCGATCGTCCAGGTGACCTGGGATCAGATCTACGCGCCGGGCGAGGCGGTTAAGGGAACCGAACGCTACGAGAGGGCTGGCTTCACCACCTTTGCCCGGCTTATCGTGAACGGACGCAACGCCGGCCAGAGTGATGTACGGAGCGAAGATGGACTCCACGCCGAGCAAATACTGATCGCCTCGGACGAGTGGCGCCACACCCTTGAGCAGGCGCTCGCTCGCGCAACCTCCGCTGTACCGCAGGAGACCATCATTCGCGTGGTGATCAACCGATCACCGTGCCACGAGCGATGTGTCAACGCGCTCTCGAACGTGCTGAGCACCTACCGGGCGCGGTTTCCCGACAGCGCGAGCCGTGACCGGGTACGGTTCTATTTGATTGCGAGCGGCGCTTACGAGGGCCGCTTCGGCGCCACGACCAATCGCGATCTGGCGCGTCTGAGCAGCGCCGGTTGGCAGTTGCAAGGACTCGTGCCAACCCCTGAAGGCTTGTCGGCACGGGGAAACATCTGGGTGACGGGCATCCGAAATCTGTTACGGCGGCTTCGGATTGGGGGCTGACTTGCCCATCCATGAACGGAAAGAGCTCAATTGGTCGGGGGGTCTCACCGCTGCCGAGTATGTTCCTCTCTTCACCTGCCGAGGCGCCTGCGCAAGCCCCGATGCCAGCCGTCACGTCGCAGAACCTGCGGCTCTCGGCAATGCTGACACCGGAGGTCATGAGACGGAAGGAAGCTACGGTGAGGTTCACGGCACCGATGTCTCGATCTGCTTGTCTTGACCCGGGAGGCGCTATGGATAGTGGGCGCGCAGTGGCACTGGCGCCACCGTCGCTCCGAGCCCTTCGGCTGTGCTCAGGGTGAACTCCGCGAGGGGCCTGTGCTGCGCGCTATGAAGATGTCTCGCTGCGCTCGACACGACAGGGGGGTGTGCTGCCGCAGCGCACCCGCTGTCACCCCCGAACCCTTCGGCTGTGCTCAGGGTAAACTCCGCGCGGGGCCTGCACTGGAATCCCTGTCGCCCCGAGCGGAGCGAGGGGCCTACAATGCGGGGCAAAGAAGATTCCTCACTTCGTTCGGAATGACAGGGTGGCCCCGAGCGCAGCGCGGGGCCTGCGATGAAAGCAATGAAGATGTCTCGCTGCGCTTGACACGACAAGGGGGTGCTGTGGCGCTAGTGCGTAACCTGGAGGGTTCCTGGAAGGTGTACCTTATGCCCTGGCACATCGGCGGGGCCCCGCAACGAATGACAGAGAAGCCTGCTATGTCTACCCACTACGTCTACATCCTGGCGAGCTTCAGACGCACGCTGTGTATCGGCGTCACAAACGATCTTGAGCGTCGTCTCTGGGAGGATAGTAGCGGACGAGGATCGCTCTTTGTGCGACGTTACAATGTGTATCGCCTGGTATATGTTGAGACAACGGACGACGCCGCGGCTGCCATCGCTCGCGAGAAGCAGCTCAAAGGCTGGCGACGGAGCAAGAAGATCGCCCTGATTGAGTCAGTCAACCCCGCCTGGCGCGATCTCGGCGCGGAGCGAGTTGCTGTACTGAGGGACAGCACCCGACACCCTGGCCGCGACCCTTAGCTTCGCTCAGAATGACAATCCTATGTCTGACCTCATCTCCTGTCTCATGCCGACTGCAAACCGACGCGCCTTTGTGTCGCGGGCGATCGGCTACTTTTTGCGCCAGGACTATGAGCCGAAGGAACTGATCATTCTCGACGACGGCAGCGACCCCGTCGCCGACCTCGCGCCCCCCGACCCGCGGATCCGCTATGTGCGCCTGGAGCAGCGCCTGTCCCTGGGGGCCAAGCGCAATCGCTGCGTCGAACTGGCCCGCGGCGACTTGCTGATGCACTGGGACGATGACGACTGGCATGCCCCCAACCGCATCGCGCTGCAGATCGCCGCGCTGCGCGCGGCTGGCGCCGAGCTCTGCGGGCTGCGCCAGATGCTCTTCTATGAGCCTGCTACCGACCGGACCTGGCTGTACAGCTACCCCGCCGGGCAGCGCCCCTGGCTCGCCGGTGGCTCGCTCCTCTACACCCGCGCCTGCTGGCGCCGCGCGCCCTTTCCCGACGTGCCCGCTGGCGAGGATACGCGCTTCGTCTGGGCGCGCGACCTGGCGCGCGCGGCCGTGCCTACCGACCATCGCTTCTATGTCGCCCTCATCCACCCCGGCAATACCAGCCCCAAGCACCGCGCTGGCGCCTGCTGGCGCCCCTGGGCGGGCGACCTGCGCGCCATTGTCGGCGCCGACCTCGATGACCTGCGCCAGTTCCCTTCTGCCCCAACCCCTGCCGCGCCATCCGAAAGCGAGGCCCCTATGAGACTGAACCTGGGCTGCTGTGACCGGCTGCTCCCCGGCTATATCAATGTCGATGTCGTGGAGGCCCCCGGCGTTGCCGTCGCCGACCTGCGCGATCGCTGGCCCTGGCCCGACAGCGCGGTCGAGCATGTCCGGGCCCATGACATCATCGAGCACCTGCCCGACAAGATCCACACGATGAACGAACTGTGGCGCGTGCTTGCCCCCGGCGCCACCGCCGAGATCGCCGTGCCAACTACCGACGGCCCGGGCGCCTTCCAGGATCCCACCCACGTCTCGTTCTGGAACCGGCGCAGCTTCCTCTACTATGAGCACGGCAACCCGTACCGCGAGCGCTTCGCCCGATTCTATGGCATCAGCGCCCGCTTCCGCGTCGTCAGCGAGCGTCTTGACCGCACACCCGACGGCCCGCGCCTGACGATCACTCTCCAGGCGGTGAAGCTATGAGCTTCTGCGTCGTCATTCTCTCGGCCCGCGCCGCTAACCTCGTCCCCTGTGTGCAGGCCCTGCTCAACGCTGAACCCGGGCTATCACCCGAGCGTATCATTGTGGTTGATGATGGCGCCCGCGCCGAGGCTGAGCCTCGCCTCCCTCCGCTCCGCTGGGTTGAGGGCGCGCAGCCTTTCGTCTTCGCCCGCAATGCCAACCTGGGCCTCGCCGCCGCTGGCGATGCCGACGTGATCCTGCTCAACGACGATGCCCGCCTGATCACTCCAGACGGTTTCAGCGCCATGGCCGCCGCCGTGACTGAGAACCCCGCGCTGGGCATCTGCTCGGCCGCCGTCACAGGCGTGGTCGGCAACCCGCGCCAGCACCCTGCCGGCCACCCCGGCCTGCGCCCAGAGCCAACCACCCTCGCCTTCGTCTGCGTCTACCTCCCCCGGCGCGTGCTTACCACCCTTGGCCCGCTCGATGAGCGCTTTACCGGCTATGGCTACGAGGATAACGACTACTGCGCCCGCGCCCGCGCCGCCGGCTACCAGCTCGCCATCTTCGACGGCTGTGTGGTCGAGCACCTGTCTCTTATACACAT
>JAOACN010000672.1 GCA_026417815.1 Chloroflexaceae bacterium
GCGCGGGGGGGCACCGTAGAGACGGCCCGCCGGGCCGTCTCTACGGCGACGCCATCGTCGTATGCGGTCCGATGGGATGTCGGCCCGTCCCCATCGGCGCCGGATGCGGCCGTATCGGGCGATGGCGGCGCGCCGGGCGGATTCGGTATCGGTCAATGGCGGGGCGTTGATGCCAATAATCGCATCATGTGGCCCCTCGCCGATCATCCCGACCTTGACCGCCCCTCGCAATCCGCAATCTCCTACGCGGCGTCAAACACCTCGTCCACGCTCACGCTGAACCCGGCGAGGAGCTTTGAGACGGCGCGCTCACCGCGATGGAAGACGCCGTGGGTCACGTAGGCCTCGCCTTCGAGGACGAGCACCGTAATCGCGCCGGCCTGGGGGTCCACGATCCAGTATTCCGGGATGCGCGCCTCGGCGTAATCGCGCGGCTTCTCTTCGGTGTCGCGCCCGGGGTCATCGGGGCTGACAATCTCGACCACCAGGTCGGCGCCGGTCCAGTACGCGTTTTGCGCGCGGGGGTCGTTCTTGTTCAGAACAAGCAGCAAATCTGGCTCGCGGAACTTGCCCGGTCTGATCTGGAGGCGTAGCGGCGCGTAGAAGACATCGCCGCCAATGCGCTGGACGGCGACGAGCAAAGCGAGGAAGAGCACCCTGGAGATGGCCTGGTGGTATTTGGTCGGCATAGGCAGGACCTCGATCGTGCCGTCGGTGTACTCCAGCAGCCGGTTGGTCTGGTCAGTAATGAGCAGGTACTGCTCCTCCGTCCAGTGGCCCTGGAGCGGGTCGAGGCTGACTACGAGTTCGCCATGCTGTTCCCAGATCATCCGCAGGTTCGCCTGTTTCGTCTCAATGGCCATAGCTGGCTCCTCTCGGAAAGGTTTGACGGAAAGTCGCAAAGGCGGAAGCGATGCGTTGCGGCTTAGCGACCTGGCGTCAAACCCGACCCGGCGAGAGAACTGCGTTTTACCGCGATAGTGATGCCGGAAACACGAAAACAAGGAACTCCGCGCCCTCGGCGGTGCGTTCCCGTTCGGTAGATTGAACACATTGCATACGCCAGCCAGAATTGGCGGGAAGGCCATGCGGGGCTATCCGCAATCACAATAACGGTTGCCGAACGCCAGGCCCTCACCCGACCAGATTGTGTTGCACCGCCACGCCGACCGCTTCGGTGCGGTTGGCGACGCCCAGCTTGCCGAGAATGTTATGGACGTGGTGGCGCACGGTGTTGCGGCTGATGAAAAGTTGCTCGGCGATCTGCTCGTTGCTTAGCCCGGCAACCATCAGGCGCAGCACCTCCAGTTCGCGCTCGGACAGGTCGCTCCCCGGCGCCGGCGGCGCGTTGAGGGCGCTGACCAGGGCCCGGGTGGCGTCGGGGCTGAGCACCGGCGCGCCGGCGAAGGCGGTGCGGATGGCCCCGATCAGGTCTCCAGCCTGCATATCCTTCAAGAGGTAGCCGATCGCCCCCGCCTGCAGCGCCTGCTGCACGAGGGCGCCCTCGCTGAAGCTGGTGAGCGCCAGGACGCGCACATCCGGGAAGCGCCGGCGCAGTTCCCGGGTGGCGGTAATGCCGTCCATCTCGGGCATCATCACGTCCATGATCACCAGGTCAGGCGCCAGGCTGGCCACAAGCTCCAGGGCCTCGACGCCGCTGGCCCCCTCGCCGACGATCTCAATGTCGTCGGCGCCGCCGAGCAAAAAGCGCAGGCCCCCCCGCACGACGGCATGGTCGTCAACCACAAGCACTCGGATGCGTGACTTCGTCATGTTCCACCTCTGGCCTGCCCTACGATTGCTCGCGGGGTGTGAGGGGTATGGGAACACCCGGTTCCCCCGCTGGCCGCGCGGCCCTGGCCGCTGCGCCCCAACGGAATTATACCCCCTGGCCGCGTTCCGTGGGGGCGCAGGAGGGGCGCCGTAGGGGCGCAACGCGCTGCGCCCCTACGGCGCCGCGATCCACTGCTCGGCGGCATCCATCGCTTCCTGGAGCGACTGGCCGATCCGTTCGTCCACCAGGAAGACGTTGTTCCGGCCGATCGTCTGCAGGTGGCCGGTGCGTTCCAACTGGATCAGCACCCCCGGGTCCACGCCCGCCAGCATCAGCCGGCTCTCCCGTTCCCGCAGGGCCTGCGCGTAGCGGGCCAGCACCTCCATGAAGGTGCTGCCCAGCTCCGTCTCGCCGCGCAGCACCAGGATCACCGCCGCGTGGCGCGAGCCCTCGGTCACCGCGGGGAGCTGTGCGTTGAACACCGGGGCGGCGGCAAAGAACAGGCTGCCATAGGGAACGAGGACAGTCACCTGGCGTCCGGGCACCTCCGCCGGCGGCTCGCCCTCGACCGGGTACTGCCCCGGCTCCACGCGCCAGGCCACCACCCGCACCCGGTTCGACTGCTGGAACACGTAGAGCAACACCGCCAGGCCCACGCCCATCAGCACCGCGTACTGGAGCGGCACCAGCAGGCCGGCGATGAACGTCAGGAGCATCACAGTCTGCTGCACCGGTCCGGTCTTCCAGACGGTCAGCACCTGGCCGAGCTTGAGGGTGCGGAAGCCGATGATGATCAGCAGCCCGGCCAGGGCGGGCATGGCCATCAGGCCCACCAGGCGCCCGAAGAGCACGATGCCCAGGGCGATCACCACGCCGGCGACGATGTTGGCCAGGCGCGAGCGGGCGCCCGCCCCGATCACCAGCGAGGTCGCCGACATCGAGGCGCCCACCGGCATCCCCTGGAGCACCCCGGCGACGATGCCCGCCGCCCCCTGTCCAACGAAGTCGCCCGACGCGTTGGGGAAGCTGCCGTCGGGGTTGGCGACCGACGCGCTGATGCTCGCGCCCTGCACCAGCCCCACAAAGGCCAGGGAGAGCGCGGGGATGAGCAGCGTGGGCACGAGGGCCAGCGACGGCAGCACCGGCAGTGGCAGTGAACTGGGGATATCGGCGACGTCCCTGGCCAGGGCGATCTGCTCGGCGCCTGCCAGGGGGACGATCAGCGAGATGAAGAACAGCGCCACCACCATCCCCAGGGCCTTCAGGCGCGTCCGCTCCAGGGTCAGGATCAGGATGATCGTCAGCACCCCGGCCGCCAGCGTCGGCGCGTGGACCTGGTCCAGATTGCGCAGGAGATCGAGGGTGCGCACCACCCGATTCGGCCCCGAGCTGCTGTAGCCGGTAAAGGTGTCGAGCTGCCCGAGGATGATCAGCAGGGCCACGGCGTTGACGAAGCCGACCATCACCGAGTTGGGCACGAAGCGCACCAGCTTGCCGAGACGGAGCAGGCCCGCCACGAGCATGATCAGCCCGGTGAGCACCGTTAGCGTAAAGAGCGGGACGTTGGGGTCCGACGCCCGGGTCACCTCGGGCACGCTGGCGACGATCAGCGCCATGGCGCTGGTGGCCTGCACGGACATGAGGACCGAGCTGGTGAGCAGCGCGCCGGTGATCACGCCGGTCATGTAGCTGTAGAGGCCGTAGACCGGGTTGACCAGCGCAAGCAGGCCCGAGGCCAGCCCATCGGGGATGCTCTGGATGCCCAGTACCAGGCCGGCGGAAAGATCCTCGCGGACGGTGGCGCGGTTGAAATACTGCCGGCGCAGGATGGGAAGGTTCATGAGCGTCTCCGCGACAGGGGGCGATCTGGTAGTCTGTGAACGAAGGTTTTTGCTAACCCCCTCCCCAACCTCCCCCGCTGGAGGGAGGCTGAGAGGGGGTGGGGGTTTAGCGAAAGACCTTGTTTCCAGACTACTTACGGTCGCAGTTCGACCGGCGCATCGTCCTCGAACAGCTCGGGCTTCGGCTCCTCGCTCGCCTGCGCCCTGGTGCCGGGCAGGACTTCGAACCAGGGATCGAACTTCACCATGGTCGAGGCGAGTTGGGCGAGCACCTGGGGGTTGCCCTCCAGCCGCGCCTTACCGGCCGCGACCTTGTCCTGGAAGGTGGCCGCGCCGATCATCAGATCCTCCAGGTCGCGCCGATCGATCGTGATCGTCAGGTCGGCGTCCTGAGCCTGGTAGCCGGCGATGGTGGTGAGCGTGGCGTTGCTCAGCTCCACGATGAAGCGCTCGCCGTTGTCGGGCGTCACTAGATTGATTTTGAACGCCATACCCTCGGCCTTGCGGCTATCCATCTGCACGCCGAGGTAGTCGAGGAACATCTCGGTGCTGGTGCCGCGCACAAAGTCCGGGCTGCCGGCCTTAGCGGTGTGAACCGGAACGATGCCGTCGCGGAGCTCCTTCGCGCCCGAAAGGAAGCTGTTCCGCAAGGCCAGGCTCTCCTGCTGGTAGGCGAATTGCTCGTAGGTGTCGGCGAGCAGGTCTTTCGCTTCCTGGTTGTGGGGCTCGGCGTGCACCAGCTTGTCGAGGATCTCGACGGCCAGGAGGTACTTGCCCTGGTCGAACAGCTCGCGCCCTCTGGCTATGATCTTCTCGGCGCCGCCCATCATCTCGACGTAGAGCGGGGCGGAGTCCTCCGGCGAGAGCGGGATGAGCGTCGCGGGGTTGAGGTCCCAGTAGCCGAGGTAGCGCTGCATCACCGCCCGGCTGTTGTGCTCGTAGGAGCCGTGGTAGCCGCGAGTGTACCACTTCTGCTGCAAACTCCGGGGCGGCTCGTAGACATTGTGGATCTGGTTGATCGTCACGCCCATGTTGGCGTAGTGCAGCACCTGATTGTTGAGGTGGGCGTACATATCGCGCTGGTCGCGCATCACCTCCAGGATCCGCTCCTTGCCCCAGCGCGGCCAGTTGTGCGACGCGAACATGACCTCGGCGTGGTCGGCGAAGCGATAGATCGCCTCATTAATGTACTTCGCCCAGATCGCGGTGTCGCGAACCTGAGCCCCGCGCAGCGTCAGCACGTTGTGGAGGCTGCCGACCATGTTCTCGGCGGCCCAGAAGGTCTTGAAGTCGGGGAACCAGGTGTTCATCTCAGCGGGGGCTTCGGTGCCCGGCGTGTTCTGAAACACCATACGGACGCCGTCAATCGTCAGTTCCTGAATCGGCTGGGTGATCGACAACGTCGGCGGCAAGATGCCGGGCTCGCCGCTGGCGACCGCCTTGCCGATCGCCATATCAACGTGGCCGCACGGGTGGCACGGCACGATATCGGCGTAGGTATACGACTTGCGGCGCGTCATCGCATTGCCGGCGAAGAGGTTCTCCGAGATGGCTGCGTGCATAAAGCCATCCGGCGCGATGATCTCGATCTTGCCCGCCGCCAGAGCCTCCTCGTCAACGACGCCGCGGATGCCGCCGAAGTGATCGCCGTGGGAGTGGGAGATAATCACGGCCACCACCGGCCGCTCGCCCAGGACCTCGTTCACGAACTTGAGCGCGGCGCGCGCGGTTTCCTTCACCGTGAGCGGATCGATAATGATCCAGCCGGTCTGGCCCTTGATGAAGGAGATGTTCGCGAGGTCGAAGCCGCGCACCTGATAGATGCCCGGCGTCACCTCGTAGAGGCCGTAATTCATGTTGAGGATGGCCTGGCGCTGCAGCGACGGATGGATGCTGTCGTAGTCCTGACCCTGCAGCAGGAAGTCCCAGTTATCCATGTTCCAGGCCACCCCGCCTTTGTCATTCATGATCTTGCGGTAGGGCGGCGCCGCAATGAACCCGCGCTTCGCTTCTTCGAAGTCCTGGGTGTCGCTGAACGGAAGCAGCTTGCGCGCTTTATTCTGGGCGTCAATCGTGAACTGTGAGGGCAGCTTGCCCTTCGGGTGGAAATGGGTCTGGTTGCTCATGAGCGCATCCTTTCCTTCACGCCTGTGGCCTCACCACTCCTGGCTCAACTCGGCGATGGCGGCGTCGGCGGCGGCGGTAGCTTGCTGAAAGGCCTCGGTGGTGATCAGGTCGGCGTCAACCAGGGCGTCAATGGCCGCGGGGGCGTCGGCGTCGGTGAGCAGCCCGGCGACCACCAGGGCGCGCACCGCCTCGGCAGCGATGGCCATGCGGAAGGTGTCCACGGCCTCCACGGTGGCGGCGGCCTGGGCGATCGCGGCCTGCTCCAGCTCCGCCGCCGCCTCCAGGGTGCTCAGCGTGTCGAGCAGCGCCGCGCCCCGCAGCGCCGCGGCCCGCTCCACGGCCACCTCGGCCTCGACGATCGCGTTCAGCTCGCGGCCAACGGCCAGCAGCGCGTCGCGGGTGAGGAAGCCCTGTGCCACCATGCGTCCCCCGGCTTCGCGAATGGCCGTTGCAAGACCGATGGCCCAGGCGTGCTCGAGGAGCACCACGGCTGCGGCCGTACCGGGCGCCAGGTCGGTGGCCGCGAGGCGGATCTCGTTAAGGGTAAGCCCCGGCCCCTGCTCCGGGATCAGCATCGTTTCAAGCTCCGCCGGCTCGGGCTGTGACTCGACGGTCACCCCCAGGCCCAGCAGGGGGTCAACCAGCGTGCCGACGCTGCTCCCGCTCCCGTCGGGCAGGTCCTGCTCCTGAAGGGCGCGAATGGTCCCGTCGGCCTCTTTCATCACGAAGCGCAGGTCAATGATCCGGATCAGGCCATGGGCGCGCAGTTCGTCAAGCTCGCGCAGGATCTGCCCCTTGAACTGATCAACGCGGTCGAAGGCGATGGCAATCGCCTGAATTGGTCCCGTTTGCATGGCAATGCTCCTTACATCCTCGGCCCTGTGCCGGGCGATGGGGTTTCTTTCTCAACAGAAGGGAGATTCCTGGGAAGGTGAAGCCCTCCCGGACCCTCCCCCGCGCGGGGGGTTGCGCCCTTCCAGCGCCTCCCACGGGCAGGAGTACGGGGAAACCTGGTTTCCCCGGGGCGCTTATTAGTCTGTGAACTGAGTTTTTCGGTAACTCCGCCCCCTCCCCAACCCTCCCCCGCTGGGGGAGGGAGACCGGCTCCTCCCCCCAACGGGGGGAGGTTGGGGGGGGGGCGGAAATGCCAGGAAACTTCGTTCACAGACGAATCAGCGCCCGCCGTGGGCCATCATGTCGATCACGATCGTCACGGCCAGGATCAGCGCCTCGTTCTGGCCGGGCTCGATCTGCACGCCGTACTGGTCGCGGATGCGAAACCACTTCTTCGAGACCTCGGCGATCTTGCGGTTGCCTTCGCCGATGGTGTACTCGTGGTGGAGGATGTTGCCCTGCACCTCGAGGTCGGGCCCGTCGCCGATCTTGACCGTCCAGCGGTCGCGCAGCGGCGTGATCAGCGCCTTGCGCACGGTGGCCATGCGCTCACCGTTCGGCCCCTCGATCTCCATCGTGTCACGCACGCGCAGCATGCGCTCCTGCACCCGGCACTGCACCTGGCCCTGGGCGTCCTCGATGATCAGGGTACTGCGGACGCGCAGGACCTTGCCGTCAACCTTGTAGGCGCGGCGGCCGTCGCTGTCCTCGATCCAGAAGTCGTCGCCGATGGCGACCATGCGCTGGCGCACCTTGTAGTGCACGGCGGTGCCGCGCCGGCCGAAGGTCTCACGCTCCTGCTGGCGCTGCTCGCGCGCCTGTTGTCGTCCTCGCATTGCTCGTCCCTTTCTTCGGTATGAGAGCCCTTCCGGGAACCCTGGTTACTCGCCGGGCAGATATGTGAAGGCGCCGTGCACGTGCCGCCGGTTCGAGGGCGCCCACCTCCCAGCCTCCCCTTGTTTGGAGAAGGCGCTGGACGCGCTTCCCCGGCGGGGGAGTGTCGGGGAGGGGGCGGAGGGTTAGCGAAAAACTCTGTTTACAGACTACTTTCAGTTGGACAACAACCGCATAAGCGCCTCGGGTGGCTGGTCCTTGCTGACGAAGGCGTCGGCCCCGGCGGCGAGCGCCTGCGGCTCATCGTCGGGCCGCGCGCTGAGCGCAATCACCCGCACGGGCGCGAGGACGCGTCGCAGCGCGCCAAGTACTTGTGGGGCGAGTTGGGATGGCAGCTCCCAGTCCAGCAGCACCACGTCGGGCCGTAGCGCCAGCAGCCGCGCCACCAGATCGGGCCGGGGGCCGAAGGCCCCGACGAGCTGGATGCCGGGCCGTGCCGCGAGGATGAAGCAGAGGGCGGCCCGGACGTGATCGTGGGCTTCGACAATGCTGACACGCATAGGCGGCTCGTGTAGGGCCGAAGCAGCGGCGCAGCCGATGTTTCGGCCCTACACTGGCTATACCCGATCCCTCTGAGGGCATACGTCCTGGTTATACCCGATCCCCCCTTGCGGCGCACGCGCCCCGGGAGCGGTTTGCCGCTGGCTCGGGTAGACGGCCGCGACAAGATAGTTGTGGATGATGCGCTACCTGTCCGAATGGACGGCGCGTGCTCCGCCCTGCCACCTGTACAATCATGTGAGCCATGAAGTTCCCGGCAAACGCTTGTCTGCGCACACTCTCAGGCGTCCCGCGTTGGACGGTGATTGTCGTTGTTTTGTTGATGCTCCTCGCCCCGGCGCGCAGCGTCGTCGCGCAGGCGCCGGCGCATCTGGCTGGCGGTCTCCCCATCAGGATGCTCGGCATCGCTGAAGGGCTGCCCCATCCCGCTGTGTATGCCATCGCCCGCGACCCTTTCGGCTTCCTCTGGTTCGGCACGCTCGAGGGGCTGGCGCGCTACGACGGCCACCGCTTCGTCGTCTACCGCCCCGATCCAGGCAACCCGAACACACCGGCGAGCGCCCAGATCTACACGCTGTACACCGACCGCGCGGGAAACCTCTGGATCGGCACCTTCGCCAGCGGGCTCAACCGTTACGACCCGCTGAGCGCGCGGTTCACCCTTTACCGCTACGACCCCGCCGATCCAGCCAGCCTGAGCAGCAACGCGGTGCGGGCCATTTGCGAAGATGGAGCGGGAGGACTCTGGGTCGGCACGCTCGGTGGCGGGCTCAACCGTCTTGACCCGGCCACGGGGCGCTTCACCCGCTACCGCCACGACCCCGCCGACCCCGCTTCCCTGGGCGGGGACAGGGTGGCAACGTTGTTGCGTGACAGCGCAGGCGCCCTCTGGGTGGGCGTCACCGGCGCCGGTCTCTATCGCTACAACGAGGCGCGCAACCGGTTCACCGGCTATCGCCGCGACCCCGGCGCGCCCGCCGACCAGCCCGGCGACAACGTGGTGGCCCTGGCCGAGACCGGCCCGGGGCAACTCTGGGTCGCCACCTACGGCGGCGGCCTCGCCCGCCTCGACGTGGCCAGCGGTCGCTTCACCGACGTGAACCGCCTGGCTCTCCCGGGCAGCGGGCTGGCGACAAATGGCATCGAAAGCCTCTTGCCGGGCGCCGACGGCTTGCTCTGGGTCGGGACGGAGGACCGCGGCGTCGCCCTGGTTGACCTCCAGCCCGGGCCGTTCACGATCTACAGAGCGCGTCCCGACCCGGAGTCCTTTCCCGACGCGCTCTGGCCCGGGGTCATCAGGGCTGCCGTGGAGGACAACGACGGCGCGTTGTGGCTCGGCGTGGCCGACTCGGGCGTCGCCCGCTTCGACCGCCAGCAAGGCGTGGTGCGCCACTACCGCCACGACCCCGCCGACCCCCACAGCCCTGCCGGCAACCGGCCCCAGGCCATGCTCCTCGACCGGAGCGGGAGGCTGTGGATCGGCTACCACACCGGCCTCGACCGCTTCGACCACGCCACCGGCCAGTTCGTTCACTATCCGGTCAACCCCGACGACCCGGCGGCGCTGAGCCACGCCGATATCTTCGACCTGTACGAGAGCCGCGATGGGGCGATCTTAATCGGCACGCGCGGCGGCGGCCTGAACCGCCTCGACCCGGCCACCGGGCGCTTCAGCCGCTACCGCCACGATCCCAACGACCCCGCCAGCATCAGTTCGGATAACGTCGGCGCGATCGTCGAGGACCAGTGGGGCAATCTGTGGCTCGGCCACGAGGGCACTGGGGTAAGCCGGCTTGACCTGGCCAGCGGGCGCTTCACCAACTATCGCCACAACCCGAACGACCCGAACACGCCGGGTTCGAACACGGTGCTGGCCCTGTACGCCGACCCGGCGGGCATTATCTGGGCCGCCGCCTGGAACAGCGGGCTGGACCGGATCGACCCGGCCACCGGCCGCTTTACACGCTATACGGTCGCCGACGGTTTGCTGAGCGGGAAGATCAACGGCATCCAGCCCGACGACGCCGGCAACCTCTGGCTCACCTCGAACCAGGGCCTGATGCGCTTCGACCCGCGAACCGGGAAGAGCGTGGCCTACACGCCGGCCTCGGCGGGCCTGCCACCCGGCGGCTTCGCCCTGAACGGCTCGGCGCGCACCCGCGCCGGCGAGATCGTGCTGGGCGGCTTCGATAGCCTGGTCACCTTCTTCCCGCCCGAGGTGCAACCACGGACCGAGGTGGCCCCGGTGGTGTTCACCAATGTGCTGGTGGCAAACCGGCCGATCGCCCTCGGCCCGACGGCGCCCCTGACGACCACGATCAACGCCGCGACGGGGCTGACGCTCTCCTACCGTGACCGTGTGTTGAGCCTGGAGTTCGCCGCCCTCGACTACCGCGCCCCCGAGGCTGCCCGCTACCGCTACCGGCTGGTGGGCTTTGAACCGGAGTGGGTGGAGGTTGACAGCCGGCGCCGTGTGGCCACTTACACCAACCTCGACCCGGGCGCCTACACCTTCGAGGTCCAGGCCGCCAATGGCGAAGGCGTCTGGGGGACGGAGACGCGGCGGCTGCGGATCATCGTCGTTCCGCCCTGGTGGCAGACGTGGTGGTTCACCCTGCTGGCCGGCGCGACGGTGGTCGCCTCGGTTGGCGGCGGGGTGGGTCTGCGCCTGCAGGGGGAGAAACGCCAGCGGCGCCGGTTGGAGTCCGAGGTCGCCGCCCGCACGGCGGCCCTGACCGCTGCCAATGCCAGCCTGGAGCGCCAGGTACGACTTGAGCGCACCCTGATCATGAGCCTCGATCTCGACACGCTGCTCGGTAGCATCCTCGAGCAGATCGGCGAGGT
>JAOACN010000713.1 GCA_026417815.1 Chloroflexaceae bacterium
CCTCAGTGCCCTCAGCGCCCTCAGTGTCTAGGCTTCGCTGCTGGCGTCGAGCACGGCCTGGGCGATCTGCTCGCCGCGGCCCTGGGGCAGGTACACATAGCGGCCACCGAGCCAGGCGGCCAGTTGCTGGGCCTCGCCGCGGGAGATGAAGCTCCGCTGGGTGTCAATCACCACCGCGCCAATGCCAGCGGCGCGGATGCGCGCGCTGAGGGTCTGCACCTCGGCGCGGGCCACCTCGAGGCGCTGCTGCTTGTCGTGGGTCGGGTCAGGACGGAGGGGGACATTGGGCCGCCCGTCGGTGATCAGCACCAGGGTGGTGCGGTGGATGCCCCGGGCGCGGGCCTGTTCGGCCACCTGGTAGGCTGCCAGGAGCGCGGCGGCCAGGGGGGTGCCGCCACCGGTGGGTAACACATCGAGGGCGCGCTTGGCCAGTTCCACGCTCTGCGACGGCGGCAGGAGCAGTTCCGCCGCCTCGCCGCGGAAGGCCAGGAGGGCCACCTGGTCGCGGTGGACATAGGCCTGCTGGAGCAGGGTGTTCACCGCGCCCTTGGCCTGGCGCATGCGGTGGAGGGCCATCGAGCCGCTGGCGTCGACCACGAAGCAGAAGAGCGTGCCGGCCTTGCTACGATACTTCTTGATGTGCAGATCATCGGCCTTGAGGCGAATGTGGCCGTGGTGGCGCGGGGCCTCGCGGCGGCGCACCGGCTGCCAGGGCGCGGCGGCGCGCAGGGTTGCCACCACGTCCAGACGGCCCTGGGAGGGCAGGCCGGGAATGGAGCGGATGTGCCGCCCACGGGCGCCGGAGGTGCTGCCCCGCGAGCCGCTGCGCCCGCTCCGGCGCACGGTGAAGGGCGTCTCCAGCACATCGGGGGGCACCTCGGCATCAAGAGCGGAGAGGATGAGGTCCTCAACCGTCAGATCCTCGGGGGGCGTTGGCGGCTGGTCGCTCTCGTCTTCCTCATCGTTACGCTGTTGCTCGTCGGGGGGCGGCTGTTCAGGCTGCGGCGGCGGGGGTTGCTCGGGTTGGGGTGGCTGCTCGGCGGCCTGGGGGACGCGCGTGGCGCGGGGCAGGAGCACGAAGCGCACCGCCCGTTCCAGATCCTCCTCACCCACCTCATCGCGCCCGGCGAGGGCCGCGGAGGCCAGAGCCGCGCGCACGGCAAAAATATCGGCCCGGTGCCCTTCCACCCCCAGCGCCAGCGCCGCCTGGCTCAACTGCGCCACCTGGGCCTCGCTGATGCGCACCTCGGGCAGGGCCTCGCGGGCGGCGATGATCATGGCGCGGAGCATGGCGTCCTCATCGGCCCAGTCCTCGGCCACCCCTGCGCCGTTCTGCGCTCCGTTTCCGGGCCGGGTTGCCGCGAGCAACCGCGCCCGATCCACCAGCAAGTTACGGCGCACCACCTCGGCGCGGGCGTGCCCGGGCGCCTGCGACACCGGGGCGACGATCAGGCCGACGCGGTCGAGCAGGTGGCGGCGCGGCGGCCCCTCGGCGGGGTCGTAGGTGGCGATCAGCGCGAAGCGAGCCGGTTCGACCAGACTGAGCCCGTCGCGTTCCACGCGCACCACGCCGCTATCGAGGGCCGCCAGCAGATGGTTGACCGTGCTATCATCGAGCAGATTGACCCCGTCGGCATAGAGCAGGCCGCCGTGGGCGCGGGCCAGCAACCCGCTGCGGTGGACGCGCTCGCCCCGCGCCAGGGTCGCTTCCAGGTCAAGGCCGCCGAGGAGGCGGTCCTCGGTGACGCCGACGGGCAACTCGACCAGCCCGCCGTGGCCCGGCGCCGGCCCGGCGGCGTCGCCGGCGAGCAGGCGGGTGAAGGCGCGCACCAGGGTGCTCTTGCCCGTACCCACGCCGGCAGCGATCACCACCCCGCCGAGACCAGGGTCAACCGCGAGCAGCAGGAGCGCCTGGCGCCCCGCGTCCAGCCCGACCAGAGCCGAGAAGGGCAACACCGCCGGGGTCACGCCAGCACCTCTTCCACGGCCCGCTCGATGCGCGTGGCATCGTCCTGGGTTTCGAGGGGATCCTTGCGCAGGCGGTGGCGCAGGGCGAGAATAGCGATGCGGCGCACATCCTCGACACGCACCTCATTGCGACCCTCGAAGGCGGCCAGGGCGGTGGCGGCGCGGCTGAGGGTCAACTCGCCGCGGTGCCCATCCACCTCCAGCTTGACGCACAACTCGGCGATTTTGTAGAGCACCGGATCGGGGAGCTGCACCTCGGGAAGCCGTTTCTGGGCCTGCTTGATCTTGCGCTGGAGGCGCGCGGTCTCCTTCTCCCAGGCGGCGGCAAAGGCGAACGGATCGGCATCGTAGGCGCGGCGGCGCTTGACGATCTCCACCCGTTCGTCCACATTGGTAATGGTGACGATGCGGGCGTGCAGGCCGAAGCGGTCGAGTAACTGGGGGCGCAGATCGCCCTCTTCGGGATTGCCGGAGCCGACCAGCACAAAGCGGGCCGGGTGGCGGATGGAGATCCCCTCCCGCTCGACCACGTTCACGCCACTGGCGGCCACGTCGAGGAGCACATCAACCAGATGGTCTTCCAGCAGGTTCACCTCATCAATGTACAGGAAGCCGCGATTGGCCCGCGCCAGGAGGCCGGGGGCGAAGGCCTGCACCCCCTGGGTCAGGGCCCGCTCGATGTCGAGGGTGCCGCAGACGCGGTCCTCGGTGGCGCCGAGGGGCAGATCAACCACCGGCACGGGAATGGTGATGGCCCGGGGCTTGCGCGGCTGCGCCTTGCCATTGCGCGGCTCGTGCGGGCGGGTATGCTCGCAGAAGCCATCGGCCTCGGGCGCGCAGGAGTAGGGGCAGCCGGCAACCGCCTTGATCGGCGGGAGCATGGCGGCGAGGGCGCGCACCGCGGTGGACTTGGCCGTGCCACGGTGGCCCATCACCATGACGCCGCCAATGGTTGGATTAACCACACAGAGGATCAACCCCAGTTTCAACTCGGCCTGACCGACAATCGCAACAAACGGATAGGGCGGCACGGGACCTTGCGGGGCGGGCGTGGCGCCATTCTCGGCGGGACGGGGCGCGAGCGTCTCTGTCTCTGTTGCCATAGGGGCGCGACTTTCGGTATCAGAAAAAAAGAAGGAGGACCACCCAGGGGAGGGTGATCCCCTCCGACGGGCCCTCCCAGCATAGCTCGTCGCGCGGGGCGGCGGGCCAGTATACAGGCGATCAGGCGTTGATCAAAACCCGCATCAATCGCTCCACTGGCGCCTCAGCGTGCTCTGGGTTTCTCGGGCATCGAACCGACGGTCGGCTGCCGTTGCCCGTTCGGCAGGCGGCGAGCATAGGCGGTAATGTTGGTCCAGAGGAACGTCAGGCCCAGCGCGAGCACGGTGATGATCAGGCAGGCCCAGCATACCAGCGCCGGGCTCAGCGGCCCGATCATCTGAGTAGCCTGAGCGTAGGTCTCGGTCATGGCGCTACTCCTGTCCAGCTTCCGCAACAAAGGACGCCATATCACTTCGCGCAACTTTTTGAACCAGAGTGAACTTTTCTCTTTGTATTGTACCACACATCGGCTCAGGGGTTAACAGCCAGCAGGTGTTTTCTTCGAGCTTGATTCGGATAACCTGGTTATCCGGTTACGGTCCAGACGGGCTACGCCCGCTCAAACGGTTGTGAGG